>JAUZPT010000280.1 GCA_030705745.1 Bacillota bacterium
ACCCTTTGCCGGCGCGGTTGTGTTTCGTAATGAACGGTTTTCCAATGAAGCTTTGAGCGGCTTCAAGAATTTGCTCTTTTCCTACTGCAGCAACGGTTTTAGGAGTTGCCACACCGTGGTTGGATAATTCAAGGTATTGAATGACCTTACTAACCTCCAGCTGAAGAGCACGAGTACCATTGATGACACGGCGGCCATGTGCTTCAAGCCAACTTAATACCTGCCCGGTAAATTCAGCGGCAAAACGATGGTTCCTTGTATGTGATGAAGCACTCATTCGATTATAAAAAACACCCTTTGGCGGGATCTCCGACAAATCAAGGGTTCCTTTGTCCAAATGCCATTCCTCGTATTCAACGCCGAGTTCTTCCAATCTTCTTGTCAAATGAATGGTCCACTCTTTATTTTCATGGATGACGTACACCTTTTTCACATTCAGTTCCCCTTTTATTCAGGTGATTTTTTAGTTATGTACTCTACCATTAATGTACATTAAGAGGGTGGTTTTTTACAAGCATCTAATTAGTTTACATAATATTATTATTAGATGTTTAAACGGATAACGGTTACATTATCTTTTTTCTCTATCAACTTCATACTCTTATAAATTCCTCCTAATATAAAGACGAGTGGCCTATGGTTACCGAAAACCGCCCTAATAGACAACGACAAAAAAAACGCTATGTCCCGTGATTGTCCCGTAAGATTGTACGGTAAACAATGCAATAACATAGCGTTTTTTGTTTATAGTGTCCCAGAGAGGATTCGAACCTCCGACCTACAGTTTAGGAAACTGTTGCTCTATCCTACTGAGCTACTGAGACATGTTATAAAGGGTCTAATAAAGACACAAGTATTATTATACTTGTACGATTCAAAAAGTCAATATGAATATTCCTGGTAGTGACTATTTTTATCTTTGAAGAAATTAATAGAAGAGGAATTATCGGCGAAAGAGGGTTTATTGTGTTCTTTCAATACTTCTCTGTTCGCATTTCATAACCAAGTTTGAATCATCTTTTTTCAAAAACTAATTTCCATTGGATTTCTTATTATACATAATGGGTACAGAATAAGTGTGGATGAATGGGGACGAAGAATGAGGAAAGGCATATGGAACAATAATATGGTTTTTTTAAAACTTCATTAACTTTTTTCCTTAAATAAATTATAATTGAATTGTTACAATGTTGTGAATAGTGTATCATTTCTTATAATATAGAATTTATTAAAACTACCATGAGGGGGAATTAAATTGCCAAGTTCTACTGTAAATGTTTACAAGTTTTTAACTCCGTTATTTTTTTCAGGATGTTTCTTCTTCTTAAGTTTTTATCTTTGTATTTTGGAAGTATCAGCATTTACCTATACACTTCCGTTCTATGCCTTATTTTTACTTGTTTCCTTATATCTTTTTTTTCAAACTGATAGGGGCTTAAAGAACTTAAACGAAGAAAGTAAATCAACCATTAATCAATATTCTTTTTATCATAACTGTATTGGGATTTATTTTATTTTATCGATCGTCCTATTTGGGGTATCAGTTGCTTATCTACCTTTTTATCATCATGGAGGTAGCGTATTTGTATGGTATTGTGCTCCAATGTCAGTCCTTTGTTTGATTAGTTTAGTCCAATCAAAAAAACGAATTAAAGGCTTCACCGATAATTCAAAAATAAGCACAGGGGTTTAATCCCTTGTGTTTTTAAATAATTGTACCAATTTAAAGTCATCCTAAACTGAAGGTCGGATGTTCGAATCCGCTCTGGGTAATCTGAATGGCTTGATAAGGTAGGGGTTATGGGGTTTCTAATTAGGATTATTAATTTATTTTTAATAATCCTGCCCCAAATTTCCCCTAAATCAAAGTAAATCCCTTCTCAATTTAGAGAAGGGATTTATTTGTTTTTTTCTTTTTACAGTTGAATAGAGTATCTTTTTAACTTTGATTCTATTTGGAATCCTTATACATCTGCTGCGTTTAGTGCAAGATCTGACTCGTCATCATCATCAATTTCCGGTACTGCCATCGCACTGTTGACACCCCAGTAATAGAAAATGAGGCCACCAACTGCCACAATCACACTATCCCACGGTGAAGTGATAATGGGTTTTGCCCCGTCCGGCAATTGGTAGTTGCCAAGGCGGGAAATGACTAGCATGAAAATAAAGTAAAACACTAGCCATGCTCCTGTTTTCCAATCGGATTTGATGCGCTCCCGCATTCCGTCCTTATCCATAAAGGCAAAGTATAGAATAAGAGAAACAAGCGTTAAGCCGAGAATTTCCAAGTTGGTGGTCCATCCGCTCCAGAAGATAATCAATGATGCCGCAATAAAAGCAAGTGGTGACAAAATACTGCTTGCTTTCAGGCGGAATGGGCGAACCATTTCTGGAGATGTTTTTCGTAATGCAGCCAAGGAAATCGGTCCAATCATGTACGTCAAAACTGTTGCTGAGGTGACGTTTCCGACAAGACCTTGCCAGAAGTTCAGGTGAGCAGGAAGAATCCAGATGATAGATAATACGAGTGACAGCCAGAGTGCACCCCTTGGGATCCCTGTTCGAGCATCCACTTTACTGAACCATGAATAGAAAAGACCGCTCTTTGCCCAAGCAAATAAGACGCGTGTGGTTCCGGAAAGATAGATATTTCCAGTACCTGACGGTGATATGACGGCGTCAACAAAAATCAAATTCATTAACCATAGAATTCCGAGTGATTTCGCTAAATCTGCGTACGGAGCTTGAACAAAGGAAAGATTTGCCCAGCCTTTTGCGAGCGATGCAGCCGGTACTGCACCAAGGAAGGCAAATTGCAACAACAGGTACATAACGGTTCCGAGTGATATTGCTAGGATGATGGCAAGAGGGATATCCCTTTGCGGCCGCTTTGCCTCTGCCCCAAAATCAACGGCTTGCCTGAATCCCAAAAAGGCGAAAGCAATTCCTGATAATGATACGGCTTCAAAAATACCAGAAATCCCTCCTGGTTTTGCCCCAGCGACAGACATATTTGACACATGAAAATGGGTGAATAACACAATTACGGTAACAATCGGTACCAAGAATTTAAAAGCGGTGATAATTGTATTAAACTTTCCAAACACATTTACGCTCCAATAATTCAATAAAAGAAAAAGTAGAAGAAGGATGATTTCAAATGCATACCCAAGTAAAGTTGGCCCTGCTGCTTTTGTTCCAAGAGTTGTCCACCAAGTAGCAGCATAGCCGCGAACTGCCTCTACTTCGATTCCAGCAACGCTTGAATAAGCAAGCATGGAAATAAATCCGATGAGGAATCCAACCAATGTACCGTGCGTGTATTTTGGGTAACGAACAAAGCCACCGGACCGTGGCATCATTGATCCCAATTCCGCATAAACAAGTCCAATTAGTATAAACGCGAATGCACCAATAAGCCATGCAATCCATGCATTCGATCCGGCAAAGGTTGCTGCACTCGCAGCTGCAAATAACCACCCTGACCCAATGATTGACCCCAGTCCCAAAAACGTAAGATCTAGTAAATTCAGAGATTTCTTAAAGCCGCCTGGATTTCCCATAGATTTCCCCTCTCTTTTTTTTAAAATGTAATACAACTTTCATATTACCCTATACATATGAAAAATTAAACTAAATATTATGAAAATTATAAAATATATTTATCCTTTTTTACCTATTTAAGATTTGTTCTTTTTCTTTTAATTTTTTATTTCATTTTTGGAATTTCTTTTCAACTGTTTCACTAACAAAGACAATCCTCCGAGCATATAAAAATAGCGCATTTCAATTACATATTTCATAAATGCAGCAAATCTTCCATTGATATGAATTCCATAAACAATTCCACTTGCGTTCTTTCTTCCCATCGACATGACCGTTCCTCTATGAATATATTGAAACGGTTTTGCTGGCTGTCCGTATACTTTTGCAGCAATGTTATTACCACAATATTGTCCTTGTTGAAGTGCAATTTGGGCAGAAGGTGCAAATGGCTTTCCTTCAGGAGAAAAACTGACAGCAGCGTCGCCTAACACATAGATTTCCTTATGTCCAGGAACCTCTAAAAACTCATTGACGATTACTCTTCCGTCCAACTGTTCAAATCCGATGTCATTCAGTACAGTGTTTCCTTTAACACCACCTGTCCAAATCATCGTATTGGTTTTGATTACGGAGCCATCGCTAAAAGATACTTCTCCATTTTGACAAGAGGAAACTTCGAGTCCCAAATGAAATTCACAAGGTAAATGATGAATAGATTCATATACATCCTGACTCATTCTTGTATCATAATCAGTTAAAAGAGATTGGACTGCATCAACACATATCACTCGTACCCTTGATTTTTCCACACCGTATTTTTTACATAAGACCTGAATATGTTCTAAAAATTCAAACAAAAATTCGAGGCCCGTAAAACCGGCGCCACCGATCACAAAATTCAAATTTTTTTCATCTTGGGTATCTTTGTA
>JAUZPT010000281.1 GCA_030705745.1 Bacillota bacterium
TCAAAAAAGTCGGAAAAGGATACATCATTCAGCGTTATAAGGGACTTGGCGAGATGAATGCTGACCAGCTATGGGAAACCACGATGGACCCTGAAACTCGCACTTTAATTCGTGTAAAAATAGATGATGTGGCTCGAGCTGAACGACGGGTGACAACGCTGATGGGCGACAAGGTAGAACCTCGCCGCAAATGGATTGAAAGCAATGTCGCTTTCGGAATGGAAGAAGACGACAGCATATTGGAAAATGAAAATATAACGGTCACAGAGGAGGATACAGAATGAGTTCAATGGAGAAATTCCGCGACTTGCCTCTTGAAGATGTGCTGGGTGACCGTTTTGGCAGATACAGCAAGTATATTATTCAGGAACGAGCCCTTCCGGATGCGCGTGATGGCTTAAAGCCCGTTCAAAGGCGGATTCTTTATGCCATGCATGCAGAAGGCAATACGCATGATAAAGGCTTCAGGAAATCGGCAAAAACGGTCGGTAATGTAATTGGTAACTATCACCCGCACGGAGATTCTTCAGTTTATGAAGCAATGGTGCGGATGAGTCAAACATGGAAAGTACGCAATTATTTAGTGGAAATGCACGGAAACAACGGCAGTGTGGACGGCGATCCGCCCGCAGCAATGCGTTATACCGAAGCAAGGCTTTCCTCGATTGCAGCTGAGCTGCTTCGGGATATCGATAAACAAACGGTCGATTTTATTCCAAACTTCGATGATACGTCAAGGGAACCAACCGTTTTACCGGCGATGTTCCCAAATCTTCTTGTTAACGGTTCAACTGGCATTTCTGCAGGTTACGCAACGGATATTCCGCCACACCATCTTGGTGAGGTGATAGACGGCGTCATCATGCGAATGGACAAGCCGGAAGCATCAATTGACGAATTGATGACCGTAATCAAGGGACCTGATTTTCCAACTGGAGGGATTATCCAGGGGATTGAAGGAATTAAAAAGGCGTATGAAACCGGAAAAGGGAAAATAATCATCCGAGGAAAAGCGGATGTTGAGGAAGTACGTGGAGGCAAGCAGCAAATTGTCATCACCGAAATCCCGTTCGAGATAAACAAGGCCAATCTCGTAAAAAAAATTGATGAATTCCGTTTGGACCGAAAAGTCGAGGGTATTTCGGAAGTACGCGATGAAACAGACCGGACAGGCATGAGAATTGTCATCGAATTGAAAAAAGAAGCGGATGCTGCAGGTGTGCTGAATTATTTGTACAAAAACAGCGACCTCCAGGTTACTTATAACTTCAATATGGTAGCAATCCATAAAAAACACCCTAAATTAATGGGTATTCGCGAATTACTCGATGCCTATATTAGCCATCAGAAGGAAGTCATTACAAGAAGGTCGGAATTTGACCTTCGCCGAGCACGTGAACGGCAGCATATCGTCGAAGGCTTGATGAAAGCATTATCGATTCTCGATGAAGTAATTGCAGCTATCCGTGCTTCGAAAGACAAGCGGGACGCAAAGGATAACTTGATCGCAAAATTTTCTTTTACTGAAGCACAGTCGGAAGCCATCGTTTCCTTGCAGCTTTATCGTTTAACCAATACCGATATAACGGCACTTAGGGCTGAGGCGGAAGAACTCAATAAAAAGATAGCTGAGCTTACGGCAATTTTGGAAAGTGAATCAAAATTGCATTCAGTCATCAAAAAAGATTTAAAAGAAGTAAAAAAGCGCTTTGCTGATGAGCGCAGATCAAAGGTTGAAGCCGAGATCGAAGAAATAAAAATCAATTTGGATGTCATGGTTCCGAGCGAGGATGTGCTCGTGACCATTACGAAAGAAGGTTACATCAAAAGAACGAGCCAGCGCTCATTTACTGCTTCTAATGGCCAGGATGTGGCAATGAAAGATTCAGACAGGCTTCTTGCAAAATTGGACATGAATACAAAAGATGTTCTGTTGCTGTTTACGAGCAAAGGAAACTATTTATATTTGCCAGTACACGAATTGCCTGATATACGCTGGAAAGATCTTGGACAGCATATTGCCAACATCATCCCGATTGATAGGGACGAGGACATCATTCAAGCGTTGCAGATAAAAGATTTTGAGGCAGAGGCATTCCTCGTTTTTATTACGAAAAACGGCATGGTGAAGAAGACGGAATTAAAGCAGTACAAAGCACAACGCTATTCAAAACCTCTCACAGCAGTTAATTTAAAGGACGACGATCGCGTCATTGATGTTCATTTAACTGATGGGAAAAAGGATTTATTCCTCGTCACCTATTTTGGTTATTCACTATGGTTCCCTGAAGAAGAAATCAGCATTGTCGGTGCAAGGGCAGCCGGTGTGAAAGGAATGAACTTGAAAGATGGCGACTACGTGGTCGGCGGGAAAATAATTGATCCGGAAGAGAAAGTGTCCATTGTCGTTTCGACTCAGCGCGGAGCCGTGAAAAAGATGAAAATGAAAGAATTTGAACGCTCTACACGAGCAAAACGCGGAGTTGTGATCCTTAGGGAACTAAAAGCGAATCCTCATCGAATTATTGGCTTTGTGACAGCAAATGACGGCGATGAAATTTTCATTCAAACTGAAAAAGGCTTAATAGAAGCCTTTAAAGTTGCTGATTTATCTTTTAGTGACCGCTATTCAAATGGATCCTTCTTAATTGATGAAGGTGATAGCGGCAAGGCAGCTCTTATTTGGAAAGCGACATTGCCTACAGATACAGTTGCTACTTCTTAATTTTAAAAACCTCCTGTTCATGTGAACAGGAGGTTTTTTACATCAATTTTCCATTATTGGGCAAAATATTTATAAAAGTCCAAGGAGGAACAGTGATGAAAAGAAAGTTGTGCCTACTATTTTTTGTGTATTTTTTATTGTCGTTAGCTGCGATGAATAATGTGATGGCAGTGAAGCAAGAGAAATCTACAATCTCTCTATCTAAAAATGCAAAAAATCTAGCCGTCTCCTCACCAACAGTAGAAAGCGGTAGGGTTAAACGAAACAATTCACCTACCATAAAAGAAAATAAACTTAAAGAAGTAACGGATCCTTTACCTTTGGAGATCAAATCCCGTTTCTTGGAAGGGTATAAAGCCGAAATAAAGATCAAACCTACTGGAAAGAGTTATGTTTTCGATCTTCGTAAAAATAAAAAAAAATACGATGAGCTCGGGCTATTTTTCAATAATAAACCTAATGAACCTACTGAGCTGATGGTACAATCGTTTTCCACTCTCAATCCAGTAATGATGTATGGCGGTGTTAGGGGATTAAGAGGTGTACAGAAAATCTCTGGTGTCGATATTAATGATATCATTGCTACGGTTGAATCATACTGGATTTATAGTGGGGGAGGATGGGAATTGCAGAGGGTAAATGTCAATGAGAAAATTGCTTTTTGAATGGAAGATAGGCAGGTGTCACGGTTATTTTCTTATTTCATACAATATAGTATGAAATAAAGACTTGAAAGGGGCTGCGAACATGAGAACTTTCTTTCCATCCAAATTGAAGGTAAATCTTTTGGCTCCGGCCACAGCGAATCGACCTTTTGAGGGCAGGAAATATACCCTTACACATTCAGATCAAACGGGAGATTTGTTTTTAAGCATTGGCACTGTGTATAACTGGGCTGTAATTAATCCGAGTTTTCGTGACGAAGTCATTGCAGAATGGATACCTCAGATGGGTGAATTTACTTTGTACGGAAAAGTATATATAAGTGGGGGGGAGTATGATGAGGCTTATGCAAGGTTACGGTTTTTGATTTTTAAAAAAGAACTGGAACTTGCATTGAAGGCAATCATTTATGGTGATCAAACCTTTTTTACTTTTTTTCCATGGCTGTTAGACGCACCAATATACATTCAATTCGAATCCGTTTATCCAGAGTTCCACCAAGTATTATTTTATGGAACTCCAAGATATTATCTCACAAAGGCTATTCAGGATGCTGTATCACAATCTTCGCTAATTTAAAAGTAAGCAATAAAAACTTGGTGGCTTACGACCAAGTTTTTTATATGGAATGATTGAAATTGAGAGATTGTAAATAAGAAATGTCAAAATTGTGATTTAAAGATAGGATATTAACACGGATAATATTATTATGTAAACTAAGTATACATTTTTCAAACTAGTTTCAACATTTTAACTGAAAAGATGTCATTAATAGTTCTGAGGATAAACTTACGAAGAATTTATTATAAAATGTGAGTTTTTGCACTTTAGCAACGAAAGCCAATCTAAATAAACAGTCATCCTAGAAAATGGTTTTTAATTTCTAAAATACTTGGTCAACTGGAGATCGATTAAGGAAAATCCTCAAAATAATTTTTTTATGCAGAACCTAGAGATAATTAATTCAATAAAGTTTAATTAAACCTAATCGATACTTATTTAAGACTAAGTAAAGCCAGCATATTTAAATATGTGGAGTTAGTATATGAATTGTATTTAATAGTGCTTTTTCATAAAATAATCGCTAAA
>JAUZPT010000282.1 GCA_030705745.1 Bacillota bacterium
AATCAACAGGACCATTATCAAGGACTATCACTAAATTAGACAGTAAGATGCTGAGAAAATAAAAAATTGTCGAGAAAATACCCATTGCTCGACAATCTGAAAACCGTGCGTGATCCCGGTTTTTTCTTTATAGATTTCAACAAAAAAACGCCTAAATCAGGCGTTTTCACTACCGGAACTCATCCAGGCATATTTTCTTTAAATGCGGGTTCACAATTGATACAGACATCTTGATCATCAATGATAATAATGTCTGCTTCATTGTATTCGATTCCACATTGTGAGCACAGTGCCATCTCGTCGCCGTCCAAGTCAAGATTATCTGACAGCGCATCATTAATAACAAGTGCTTCAACCCAAATTCCTGACGCATGCCCCAGCTCTTGCTTCAAATACGCTCCCGCAGCTTCTTCGGTTTCCCACAAGCCCAAGTCATACATCAACTCATTGCCGTTTCCGATGTCTGTCATTAGTCCGTAGATCGATTTCATATGGGCTCCCCTCTCTTATGTTAAATTCGTATGAATGAAAGTACTCGTTTGTCTTAAAATAGCCCAATTAAGAAAAATTCAAACCAATCATAAAAATTTTCTAATTAATTTTTTAAAAAATTGCAAACATCTATTGACACTAACGCAACGTCAGCGTTTACGATAAAGATGGAGGTGATCAGCGATTGTATAAAGTGAAAGAAGTTGCGGAAATTGCGGGTGTAAGTGTTCGCACTCTGCATCATTACGACAAAATCGGCCTTTTGCATCCAGGTGCATTAACTGATGCGGGATATCGGCTCTATAGCGATGAAAACCTTGAGGTACTGCAGCAAATATTATTTTTCAAGGAAATTGGATTACCGTTGGAAGAAATTAAAAATATTCTTGACCGTCCGGACTTTGACAGAAAAAAAACGCTTGAAGTTCATAAGGAATTGCTTTTAGAAAAGAAGCTTCGGATTGAAAAAATGATTCAAACGCTTGACAATACATTGCAAACTCTTAAAGGAGGAAGGAAAATGGAAAGTAAGGAATTGTTTAATGGACTCAGCATGAAGGAAATCAAGGAACATCAAGCAAAATATGCTGATGAAGTGAGAGATAAGTACGGAAAAGAAATGACCGAAAATGTTGATAAAAAAACTTCTGCCTATTCGGAAACCGATTGGTCTGATATCCAGACGACGACGAACGAAATTTATTACCGCATCATCGCCAACATGGCTAAGGGCCCTGATGATGCCGAAGTACAGACTGCTGTTGGAGAATGGCGCCAACTAATTACCGAAAGATACTATGATTGCACACTCGAAATCTTTCGGGGACTTGGCGATCTTTACGTTGCTGATGAGCGTTTTACGAAAAACTTGAATAAATATCATGAGAATTTTGCACCATTTTTACAAGAAGCCATTCACCATTATTGTGACCAGCATAAAAATTGAAAGCCAAAGTGAAAGCATATCACGATACCTGATATGCTTTTTCTTTATCTTTCAGTGATAACATTTTCACGATGCATTCGCTTCTTTCATAAAATTACGTCTGTTAACCTAATATATTTTCTTTTTCAACAATTATCGCCTATAATAAAGCATTGTGAAAATAAAAAATTAAAGAAGGTGTCGTAAAATGCTGTCCCACCAAATTATTGCTATTATCATGGGTATTGTCGAAGGTTTGACAGAATTTCTTCCAGTATCCTCAACAGGCCATTTAATCCTGGCCGGCCAACTATTGCACTTCACGAGTGAAAATGCGAAAACCTTTGAAGTCATTATCCAGCTTGGTGCAATCGGAGCTGTCATTGTACTTTATTGGAAGAGGCTTTTTTCTTTATTGAAGCTTCGCAAATCTGGCTTGAATTTATTCCATGTCCTTCTCGCCATGTTACCTGCTTCCTTACTAGGGCTTCTGTTTCATAATTTCATTAAGAATCATTTGTTTTCCCCAAAAACGGTGGTGTATGCACTTGTTTTAGGTGGTATTTTTATGATCTATGCTGAAATGAAAAAAACAACCGTTGTAACGGATGACTTGGACACAATCTCTTATAAACAAGCATTTGGGATTGGCCTTTTCCAATGTCTTGCTTTATTCCCGGGCTTTTCACGTTCCGGTGCGACCATAGCTGGGGGGCTCCTGCTCGGCACGAATCATAAAACGGCTGCGGAATTCTCTTTTATTGTGGCAGTGCCGATGATGATTGCCGCAAGCGGACTTGATTTTTTAAAAAGCTATCATACCCTAACAGCAGCTGACACTGGCTATTTCATCACTGGTTTCATCACATCATTCATCGTAGCCATGATGGCGATTGTTTACTTCCTTAAGCTTCTGTCAAAGGTCAAATTGACTCCATTTGCCATCTATCGTTTCGTGTTGGCAATCGTTGTATGGTTAATTCTTCTTTAATCAAAAACCGGATCCAAATGACGGGTCCGGTTTTAATTTGTCGTAAATTATATTATAAGACAGAATCTTGGTTAGAATTAGCTACCGTCCCATGGTATCGATAATATAAAAGAGTCCAGCAGCTGTTAACTAACAAATAAATCGGAAATGAATAATACAATTGATATCCATGTTTGTAGTGAAACACACCTACTTTTTCCGCGCACCATTCCAAACCTACATTAATCAAAGACCAGATGAGAATGTATAAGAGACTAGATGAGGGCTTTATACGATCGTAAAAGTAGAAAAAAAAATAACTGATTGGCCCATATGAAATATACGAAAGAAAATCCATAATCTGATACGTTGACTTATCATTTACATCATAATAATCAACTGGTTCTACACTAAGCGAATGATCGAAAAAAAACCCACTGAAAACACCGCACATAAAAAAAACGATAGAAAATTTTTTAGGAAACCGTTTTGGCAAGAAATACATGATGGAAATGCCAACAATTAAACCAGCAATAATAAACCATTCATTACCATTGAAACGGTTATCATATACAATCATATTTTCTTCACTTCTTTCCTGCCAGCATTTACAATAAACCATGCCATCAATCTTGAAAATACTGCATAACTGCTAAACATTATTATTGTATAAAATATGTTCCAATGATGTAGTGTTATCACGCCTAATTTTTCCAATAAGAATGACAACATAATAAAAAAAATAATAATTCCGATTAAGATCATCCACTTTAGAAATTTCCAAGAATATAACAAAATATTCGTCGCTATGATAAAGACAACTGGAATCATTATTAAGCGCAAAATCAGATCTGCAAATGATTCCTCCACACGGTGACTGACTGTTAGCCATTTAAGATTAATATGTACGATCGAAAATACACTGAGTTCGAAAATGGTATTAACAAAATAAAGAAATACCATATCAAGTTCGGATAATTTCTTAGGCATAACTGTAAAGATAATCAGCACAATCCATGTGACGAGTGCGCATACACCAACTGACACTCACCCACCTCCTCACGAGAGTATTACAGCCTTCTATTTTTTTAGTTTAGCCAAGACATCTTCAATTATCCTGTCATTTACTTTGATTTTCCACATAGTAAAACCGGACCTCACAAGGAGATCCGGTTTTACTATTGATGGGTTTATTATATTTGAAAACATCTTTTTGTTTTTTAATTGGTAAATATAAATTCCGTTCTACTGCCAGATTGTGCAGAGATTACCTCGAGCCTTACATCTATGCGCTCTTTTAATTCTGGAACGTGTGAGATGATTCCTACAAGACGACCACTGCTTTGGATATCGATTAAAGCCTCAATTGCCTGATCAAGCGATTCAGGGTCCAGGGTACCGAAGCCCTCATCAATAAACATCGTTTCTAATGAGACGCCCCCGGCATAGTTTTGAACAACGTCAGCCAATCCGAGTGCCAGTGATAGTGCTGCTTTAAAGCTTTCTCCACCTGAAAGGGTTTTAACATGACGTTCCAACCCTGTGTACTGATCGAAGACGAGAAGCTCGAGGCCGCTTTGGGCATTGCCTTTTGAACGATCCGTTTTGCGGCGCAGTTGATACCGGCCTGATGTCATTTTCAATAATCGTATATTCGCTTCATTCAAAATATCATCTAAAAAGGAAGCAAGAACAAAACGTTCAAATGTGATACGGTACGTATTTTGCCCTTTTGAAATTTCATATAAATGACCGATTACTTGATATCGCTCTTCAAGCGTCTTCATATCCTTATTCAAACGTTCAATTTTCTCTGCAATTTCGACGTTATCCCTTTTCTTCAAATAGAGGTCCCGCTGGCGTTCATCAAGGGCTCTTACCTCTTCACCGAGCTTTGCGAGGATCGTCTCCATTGCTTCCAGATCAGGAGCGGTGACTCCGCTTAACAGGTCGTTTAATTGTGTAAATTGATCAGAAATAGAACGGAATTGTTCACGGTATGACCGAATCTCGGACTCCATGCGCACAATTTCCGCTTCCGTCCGTTTCGCTTCCTCA
>JAUZPT010000283.1 GCA_030705745.1 Bacillota bacterium
GCATGAATAGCATAAAAAATGATCCATGAAAGGGCAAGACTCAGCCCGATTTTATGTGTGGCCGGTATCGTTCGATAGGAAAAGAGAGGCATCATTAAAAAAAAGGAAGCGACTCTTACAAATATCAATAAAAGTGCAGGATAATTTGGCAGGAAATCAATCATTTACTCATCCTACAAATCTCGTTAAATTCGAAAAAATATCAGTTGCGTACGAAAGCATATGACTAAGCATCCAAGCTCCAAAAAACACGATACACAACAATACAGCTACGATTTTAGGAACAAATGCGAGGGTTTGTTCTTGTATTTGGGTTGTTGCCTGAAAAATACTGACCACGAGTCCTACGACAAGTGCTACAGCCATAAGTGGGCCGCTAACAATTAGCACCGTAAAAATTCCTCTTTCAGCAATTGAAATTACCATTTCCTGACTCACAATTCATTCACCTGCTTAAAAGCTTTGTAATAAAGATTTTACTACTAAATACCAGCCATCCACGAGAACAAACAACAATATTTTAAATGGCAGAGAGATCATTACAGGAGGAAGCATCATCATCCCCATTGACATCAAAACGCTCGCTACAATCATATCGATCACAAGAAAAGGAATAAATATCATGAACCCAATTTGAAATGCGGTTTTGATTTCACTGATTGCAAAGGCGGGAACCAAGGTTGTTAACGGAATATCATTGATTGATTTTGGATTTTTAGCTTTTGTGTATTCAAGGAACAAAGCAAGATCTTTTTGCCTCGTATGGCCGCTCATAAAATCTTTCAAAGGCAATGATGCTCGGTCATACGCTTGATTAAGCGTTATCTTCTGATTAAAAAGCGGTGTGAGCGCTTTTTCATTTATCTGTTGAAAGGTCGGTGCCATAATGAAAAAGGTTAAAAACAATGATAGTCCGACTATAACCTGATTAGGAGGCATTTGTTGGGTACCAAGCGCCGTTCTGACAAAGGAAAGAACAATTACTATCCGCGTGAAGCACGTCATCAGTATTAATATGCTTGGAGCGAGAGAAAGAACGGTAAGAAGTAAAAGTAATTTAACCGAGGTCGACACATTCTCAGGCGAACTGCTGTTGAATAATTCCACAAACTGATTCATTTTTTGTCTGACCCCTTCTTTTCCATCTCATCGAAAATCTTTTTTCTCCCTTTCGTAAGATCTTCCAGCTGGTTTTTAAGGATCGTTGAAAATGTTGCCCCATTTTTTTGCGATGATTGCCAGTTCTTTGTTCTCTCGACGATCTTTGTCACAATATCGCTTGGCTGAATCGTCTGTTCCATCTTATTGTTATATTCAGACAGGATCCTCACCTGTTCTTCCTGGTCGTCAATTTCTTTCAAAAGCTGAATGCTTTCACCGACACCCACCACAAAAAGCTGGCTTCCCACTTTGATAATTTGGATCGAGCGGTTCGCACCGAGGCTTGTCCCTCCAAGATTTTCAACCAATTGAGAAGATTTGTACATCCTGTTTTTTTTATTTATGAATTTTAACAGAAAGTACAATAGTGCGATGACAAATATAGTAGCAAAAATCATACGGACAAAATCCCAAAAGGTAACTCCAACAGCTGACGTTTGTGACTGAGTTGAGTCCGTCTGTTGATTAGGAGCTACCGCTTTACTATGATTTTTATCCTGCTGTTGAAGGTAATCTTTTACACTGCCATTCATTGGCTCTGCAAAGGCTGATTGTTGAGTGCCCAGCAGAGCAAGGATGAGCAACAGAAAAATCATTACCGATTTTTTATAGTTCAACAAGGCTCTACACCCTCTAATCTTTCATATCCTTAATTCAATGCTTTCGATATGGCTTCAAGTACTCGGTCTGCCTGAAATGGTTTGACAATAAAATCTTTTGCCCCAGCTTGAATGGCATCGATAACCATCGCCTGCTGTCCCATTGCTGAGCACATAATGACTTTTGCGTTAGGGTTTAATTTTTTTATTTCTTTTAATGCAGTAATTCCATCCATCTCCGGCATAGTAATATCCATCGTTACAAGGTCTGGGACGGTTTCTTTATATTTGTCTACTGCTTGTGCTCCGTCTGCAGCTTCCCCTACGATTTCATAACCGTTTTTTGATAATATATCCTTTATCATCATTCTCATGAATGCTGCATCGTCTACAATCAAGATTTTATGTGCCATTTATCTGTACCCCCAGATGATTTAACGTAATTTTTTAATTCTGTCGCTTTGACTAATAATATCTGTTACTCGAACCCCAAAGTTTTCATCGATGACTACAACTTCCCCTTTGGCAATCAATCTATTATTTACAAGGATATCAACCGGTTCTCCCGCGAGTTTATCGAGTTCGATAATCGAACCGGGCGAAAGTTCCAATATTTCTTTGACTGAACGCTTTGTCCTTCCAAGCTCCACCGTGACTTGCAATGGAATATCGAGGAGCATATTCAAATTCTTTTGCTCTGGTTCCGGTTGCTGAAAAGAGTCGAAATTCGAAAAAACTGCCGGCTGTACTTGTGGTTGACTCCCGCCAGCATACATGCTGCCAAAATGCTGAGGTCCTGTTTGCTGCATTTGCGGTGCTTGCTGATAATAAACAGGCTGTTGCCATTGTGGTGGTGGTGTATTCCACCCTTGCTGGCCGCTACCGTGTATATTTGGATCTGCCTGCGCTATAAAGGGCTGCTCCTGGTAACCAGATGGATGTTGAGGTTGAGGCGTTTGAGTTCCATCATTATGATTTTGTATTTCTTGTGTATTGCTAACAGTCTCCGTTTTTTTGCTTGCAGGTTCCGGTTGTACAGGATTCATTAACTCGGAAACAAGACTTTGTGCAAAATACAACGGAAGTAATTGCATGATTGTCGAATCAATCAGCTCTCCTACTTTTAAACGGAAGGATATTTTCACCAGCATTTCGTCCTGAGGGATGGTTTCTGTCCCTTCCCCTTGTTGAACGTCCAAAATACTAATGGATGGAGGTGAGATATCAACCCTTTTATTAAAGACGGTCGACATCGATGTGGCCGCAGACCCCATCATTTGATTCATTGCTTCCTGTACGGCACTTAATTGAATTTCTCCCATCAGCTCCGAAGGATTTGTTCCATCTCCGCCTAGCATTAAATCAACTATGATGGCTGCATCGCTTTGCCTGATTATTAAAAGATTATTGCCTGAGAATCCTTCCGTATAGCTCACTTGAATTCCAACATACGGATGAGGAAATTCATCGGAGAGCTTTTTCCTATCAACGACCGTTACAGTCGGTGTCGTAATTTCAACCTTCTGATTTAAAAGTGTAGACAATGCTGTTGCAGAACTACCAAAAGAAATATTTCCAATTTCTCCAAGAGCATCCTTTTCCATTAAAGACAAATGTTCATTTTCGTCAGAAAAGTCGCTACCTACTTCAAAGGGCTCTTCATCTGTTCCACGCAATAAAGCATCGATTTCATCTTGAGAGAGCATGTCATCACTCACCATCTTCGTTCTCCCCCTTTAAAGTACCTAAAACTTGAATGGCCATTTTTTTACTCGATTTTCCCGGTTGCCCGACAAATTTGGGAATTCCCCCAATGTTAATGTTTAATGTGTCGGAAATCGATTGATTTAACTCTATTACATCACCTACATCAAGCATGAGAAAGTCTTGAATGGTGATATCAGATGTCCCTAATTCAACGCTAACCTGAACATCTGCTGTCTGTATTTTTTTCTCCAATAGAGCCATTTCATGTGGCTCCCTTTCCTTCTTTTCCGCCTGCATCCAGTAATGGACGGATAGTTTTGGAATGATTGGTTCAAGAACGATATGAGGAATGCATATATTTATCATTCCACTTGTTTCGCCAATAATGGTGTTCAGCGAAATAACGACTACTGTTTCGTTTGGTGAAACCATTTGCAAAAATTGTGGGTTTACTTCAAATTCGGTTAACATCGGATCAATGTCAGCCAAAGTGCTCCACGCCTCCCGCAAATTGTCAAAGGCACGCTCGAACATATTGGACATAATTTTCGTTTCAATTTCGGTCAAATTATCCACTTTGTTCACGCTTGTCCCTCTCCCACCGAGCAGTCGATCCATCATGGCATATGCAATATTCGGATTGACTTCCATGAGGATTCTACCTTCAAGCGGAAGTACTTCATAAACATTCAGGATCGTCATTTTCGGTATGGAACGAATAAATTCTTAATATGGAATTTGGTCAGCAGATGCGACCGAAATTTGCACATACGTCCGAAGTTGGGCAGAGAAAAAAGTGGTTAATAATCGGGCAAAATTCTCATGTATCCTCGTAAGGCTTCGAATTTGATCTTTTGAAAAACGCAATGCTCTCTTAAAATCATATACACGTATTTTTTTCTCTGTTTGTTCTTTCTTTAACTCATCCGCATCCATTTCGCCTGTAGATAGTGCAGAAAGGA
>JAUZPT010000284.1 GCA_030705745.1 Bacillota bacterium
ACATGTTCATAGTTGAACTTACATATGTTAAATCGCTGGATGAGATTGACCGATTGAGAGAGGCACATGTGGCTTTTTTAAAAAAATATTATGAAAAGGGTATTTTCCTATTGTCCGGACCAAAAAATCCTCGAAAGGGCGGAATTATTATTGCTGGAAAAGTTTCGAAAACCGATTTAGAACTTTTATTATCCGAGGATGTTTTTTTTATTAATAAGGCAGCGGAATATCGTATTCAGGAATTTCATGTAACGTTGTCAGCAGAGAACGCAGACTCCTTTTTATACGATAAACCTAACTGATATATGGAGTGCGATGAAAATACAGTCTTTATAATGAAATTTTATATGAAAGGTGATACACCGTCGCTTACACTTTTTACGATGGCTATAATCGAGTCGATTTGATTTTGATCCAGTTCAAATGCAAATTTGATTTTATCTTCGAGGTTGGCCGACACGCTTCTTTTTCCCACTTCTATCAATGCAATCAAAGCAAAGCTGCAATTGACAAGCTTCGCAAAATCGCGCTGCGTCAAATTGTAGCTTTTTCTTAAAAATTTAATAATTTCCTTATTCATTTATAAAACTCCATTCCGAAACACAATTAAAAATTGATTATAAAATTAATCATGCCCAAATAGCAATAGCTAAGTTTTTCAAACGAATAGAATAATGAAGAGTTTTGATTATTATCACATTAATTTAGTGCTGTCATTATTACCCCAATTGCGATAAGGGCAACACCCATACCATTAACTAAACTAAGTTTTTCTCCGAAGAAGAAAATAGCCAACAAGGTCGCAATGACGACGCTTAGTTTGTCTACAGGAGCTACTTGTGAAACTTTTCCGACTTTAAGCGCGAGAAAATAAAACAACCATGAGGTTGCACCTGCCACTCCACTTAGGACAATAAACAGTAATGTCTTTTTTTCTCCGATAATGCCTGGTATTTTACCCAAATTCCCCTCGAAGGCTACTACACCAATTAAAAAAATGGCCATAATTACGGCTCGAATGGCCGTAGCAGTATTGGCATCAATATTTTGCAAACCAAGTTTACCAAAAATAGAAACAAATGCAGCTGAAATGGCAGAAAGAACGGCGAATATTAGCCACGTCATAGTCATCAACTCCCTTTTCAACAGAATTAAGTACTTAAAGCAACGGCGAACTGTGTCAGTAGCATCAAGTTTCATTCATTGTAGCATTTTAGGAAATTGCTTCCAAGATTGAAAAATATTTTGCCGATTTTGGAACCGGTTATTTCCGGCTGTATTTAATAATTTAAGAAATAATTAAGAATTCGTTTATATTATTTTTAGACTCAGTGCCTATTCTTAACAAGTGGGAAATCGAGTTTATGCTATAATGTTTAAATTATAAATGGAAAACGTCCATTGATATGGAATTATTTTATATACAGCAAGTAACAGGAGGAAGACTATGCTAGCACATTTGGATTTTTTATTTTTTCAGTCAATCAATCATCTTGCGATAACCGAACGGTTTTTAAATCCTTTAATGATATTTTTTGCAGAAAAGGGAGAATATTTATTTTTTGCCAGCATGCTTTTTTATTGGTATTATCGTAAATCCGAAAACCGGTCTATGGTAATTGAAGCACTGTTTTCTGCATGTTTGGCACTTGGAATTAACGCATTGATCGGCATGTTTTTTTACCGTGATCGTCCTTTTGTTCATCATCACGTCAATTGGCTGATTCCGCATGTGAAAAATGCCTCCTTCCCAAGTGACCATGCCGCTGGTGCATTTGTTATTGCGACAGCTATTTGGTTATGGAGAAAACGTGACGGCTGGATTTTGCTTGTTTTAGCAGCGGCCATTTCTATTTCGCGCATTTGGACAGGTGTACACTATCCTTCGGACGTTACAGCAGGAATGCTCATTGGAGTAGGATCAGCATGTACAGTCCATCTTCTTTCTAGTCGTTCGAAACGAGTTGGAAAAATGATTCGCTTCCTGATAGGATTATATGAGAGTATAGAATACAGTATTTTTCGAAGGGGAACATTAAGCAGAAGGAAATAGGAAGTACTTGCAGCCTTATTCAACTATAAATAGGCTGAATCCACATATGAGGAGTTAAAAATGGATATGGGATACAGCGAAAAGAAAAAAATTCTAATTCTTTCAGCCTCCTTTGGTGATGGCCATAATCAGGTTGCCAAAGCGATATGTGAAGCTGCTGAGTTTTCACTGCCGGAGGTTGAACCGATTATCCTGGATATAATGGAGTGGGTCCATCCACATCTATACCCAATTACGAATTATCTTTACAAAAGGGGAATTAAAAGGTTTCCTACCGTTTATAGTTACTTTTACAAACGAACTCGAGAAACCAATTCCTTCTCCATAACACTGAATTCGATTTTATCTGCGGGAATGCGTTCCGTTTTGCAATATATCAATACAATCAAGCCGGCTGTAGTTGTCAGTACGTATCCTTTTGCAGCTGGAATTATGTCCAAGTTAAAAGAACAAGGCTTAATTCACGTCCCAATTGTGACGGTCATTACTGATTACACGGATCATTCTTACTGGATCCATCCGAACACAGATCAATATATTGTAGGCTCGTCACAGGTTTTGGAAAAATTAATCTCCGTGGGTGTAGAGACCACTAAAATTAAATGTACAGGCATACCTATTCGTCAGCGTTTTACCCATGATTACTCCCGGAAAAAACTTGCGGCTAAACTAGGGTTGGATCCAGGAAAATTCACTTTATTGGTGATGGGTGGCGGAGAAGGTTTAATTGGAAAAGGAATATCAACCTTTTATGCATTGGATTCAATACAAGTACCATTGCAAATCATTATTATTTG
Organism: Bacillota bacterium; assembly: GCA_030705745.1. Lineage (GTDB taxonomy): Bacteria > Bacillota > Bacilli > Bacillales > Cytobacillaceae > Neobacillus_A. The sequence continues at coordinate 2,851 of JAUZPT010000284.1, forward strand.
TGGAAGAAATGATAAATTGCTCCGTCAATTGGATGAAGTTGCCCAGCAATCAAAACACGACATTGTGTTAAGGGGATTTTGTGAAGATGTTAATGAACTGATGGCTGTTTCAGACGTGATGATCACTAAACCAGGAGGAGTCACAGCAGCAGAAGCAATAGCCATGGAGTTACCTTTAATGATTTACGATCCACTTCCAGGTCAGGAAGAGGATAATGCCAACTATTTGCTGGAAGCTGGACTAGCTTTACATGCCGAAAATGAAAGTGATTTGATTTTGAAAATACAACTATTGCTTCGTGAATCATTTGTACTTTCAAGGATGAAGGAAAATATCAGGAAATGCCAAACGAATACATCTGCCTTTGAAGCTCTAAATGCTATTATTCGTACCTACAGCCATCAAGACAGCAATGATTTCATTGCATTTTGGCCAAATAAATTTCGCGGGGAACTTAAAAATTCAGATCCGGAGTCACACCCATATCTTGTAGAAAAAAACATCAAATATGAGGTATAGAAAGGTGGAACCATTAAGGTGAGTGGAAGGCATGGTTGAGAGAGTATTAATAGGCATAGTGATCTTAATCTTTTTCTATACGGTAGTTCCTTATATCTTTTCTTTTGGTCTTGGCCTCGGGGTATATCGAAAGAATAAGGAGTCAAAAAAGCTGGCATTTACCTTTGATGATGGACCACACGAAATTTATACGCCAATGCTCTTGGACTTGTTGAACGATAATAATATTAAAGCAACCTTTTTTGTCCTTGGTTCCAAAGCAGAGCAATTTCCTGAAATCATTCAGCGCATGCACGCAGAGGGTCATTTAATTGGCATGCATAATTATGTGCACCGCTCGAATTGGATGATGACTCCTCGAAAAGTTTTATGGGAATTGAACCGTAGTGCAGCGATTGTAGAAGGAATTACAGGAGTCAGACCAGTTTATTATCGACCGCCATGGGGTCTTTTAAATATATTGGATTACTTTATATTGAAGAAATTTAATGTGGTACTTTGGTCATTAATGGTCAACGATTGGCGCAGTGTCGGTGGTAGTGAAAGAGTGAAAAAGGAGCTTCTGAAGAAAATCAACCAAGGTGATATCATCTTGCTGCATGACAGCGGTGAAACGATTGGCGCAGATGAGGATGCTCCTTATAATACGATCGAGGCATTAAAAGATGTTTTTAAAGAAGTAAGACAAAGAGGTTTTTCTAGTGTTAGGATAGATGAAATGTAGAGCGCGGACCTCAATGATGCATTCAAGGTAAAAGATTACCTTGAAGCATTGATTTTAAAACAGGTAATAGGTGAAATCGAAAGTAATTAGTACAGTCAATAATGATAAAGAAAAAAGCGTTTCAGCCGAAATGCTTTTTTTCTTTGCTCAAACAAATAAAATTTGCTTGGACAGTATATGATTAAGCTAAGGCCATTTATGGGTATTTAATGATAGCGGTAATGAAATGACTGATTATCGAAAAAAACTAGAATGGGAAAGGATACGACGAATGAATTTAAAAGGGCATCTTTTGATTGCATTTTTCATCAGTTTAGTTTCATTAATCGGATTC
>JAUZPT010000285.1 GCA_030705745.1 Bacillota bacterium
GCCCCATGATGACGAGTAATTTTTGTTTTTCACTCACTTCTTTCACACTGCCCTTTTCACATTTTCACTTAAGGCTGTTTGGCAGCCCGGAAGTTAGTAACATCGTAACATAAAAAACATAAGCAGTTGAACATCAAACTATTATTGACTTAAAACTTCTTTTTTATGCTTAAAAAAGAAAATAATTGCTTTTCATTTGTATTACATTTAAATAACGATTTATTTACATTCGACAAAATACCCCCATAATCGTGATACTCTAAACAGAAGATTATTAATGGAGGAAATGAAAAGCTGGTAGTTAATCTTCTTTGAATGATCGCGTTGAAGCTTTTCCCTTCAATTCGTAACATTATTACATTTGAAAATTTAAGAAAATAGGTGAATAATATGTTATCTACTTCTGAAATCGGTATCGATTTAGGAACGGCAAATATTTTGGTTTACAGTAAAAATAAAGGCATTGCCTATAACGAACCTTCTGTTGTGGCAATTGATACAGATACAAAAAATGTTCTTGCTGTGGGGCAAGAAGCCAAAGAAATGATCGGGAAAACTCCTGGGAAAATCGTGGCCATTCGCCCATTAAAGGACGGTGTCATTGCTGATTTTGATGTGACGACACAAATGCTTCAACACATTTTGAAAAAAGCTTCGAAAAAGATGGGATTGTCAATTCGCAAACCAAATGTAGTTGTTTGTGCTCCTTCTGGTTCAACTAGTGTGGAACGCAGAGCGATTCATGATGCCGTCCGCAATGCCGGAGCAAAAAAAATTACGTTGATTGAAGAACCTGTTGCTGCGGCGATTGGTTCAGGCCTGCCTGTGGATGAGCCAGTCGCAAACGTCGTCGTTGATATTGGCGGCGGAACAACGGAAGTAGCCATCATTTCGTTTGGCGGCATCGTGGCTTGCCACTCGATCCGCATCGGGGGCGACCGCCTGGATGACGATATTATCCAGCACGTCCGTAAGGTTTATAATGTTTTGATTGGTGAAAGAACTGCAGAAAATATTAAAATGGGGATTGGCTATGCACTTGTCGATCACGAAGAGCTGACAATGGATATTAGAGGGCGCGATCTTGTAACCGGATTGCCAAAGACGGTTACATTATCATCCTACGAAGTAAGAAATGCATTGAAAGAGTCTTTGTTGCATATTTTAGAAGCCATCCGAGCGACTCTCGAAGATTGCCCTGCTGAACTAAGCGGCGATATCGTCGACCGCGGCGTCATCCTTACCGGTGGCGGGGCATTGATGAAAGGAATGGAGGAATGGCTAAGCGAGGAAATTTTCGTCCCTGTACACCTTGCTCCAAGCCCGCTTGAATCCGTAGCGATAGGAACCGGAAAAGCACTCCAGTATATCAACAAACTGCAAACGGCAGTGAAATAAAAAAGAGGCTGATCCCTTGTCATTTAGGGAGTCAGCCTCTTTTTTACATTACTCTTTTAAACATCTTTTCCATGTCGTAAATCGAATACTGGATAATGATGGGCCTACCGTGGGGGCATGTAAAGGGATCGGATGCCTTCCTCAGCTCCTCGAGCAATGCCATGATTTCATCATTTCTTAAATGGCGGTTTGCTTTGATGGATGCTTTGCAGCTCATCATGATAGCCGCTTCCTCACGAAGCTTTTTTACATCTGCTTTTTTCATTGAAAGAACTTGCTCAATCAGTTCTTCAATGATTTCCTTTTCCTGCCCGTTCGGAAACCACTGCGGATGCGCACGAACAATGTAGCTGTTCATGCCAAATTCTTCGAGAAAAACTCCTACTTTTTCAAGTTCGCTTTTGTTTTCTTCGATTTTCATATATTCATCAGCAGAGTAGTCAAACGTCAGCGGGACGAGCAACTCTTGCAATTCATTTTCAACATTCCCTACTTTTTCACGGTAATATTCATATTTTATCCGTTCCTGGGCTGCGTGTTGATCAATGATATACAATCCTTTTTCGTTCTGCGCAAAAATATACGTCCCGTGCATTTGGCCGATCGGGTATAACGGAGGCACCCTATCCGGCAAGATAGTATGTTCACGTTGGGCATCCTCATTTGACAGATCCATTACATCGGAAGCTTGCCCATATTTCTTTGTTCCTTGAACCCCTGTTTTTAGCTCATAATGCTGATCCTCAACAATGGAAATATCATTTTCCACTTCATCAACACTTGAGGGGGATTCGCTTGCACGATGTATTTTTGAAAAAATGCGGTCGTAATTTTGCCCCGGCTCCACCCACGTTGATTCAGGACTCGAGGCACCCGTTTCTTTAATGGTCGTGTAATTCTTCCCGGATACCGCGAATTCATCCAGTGACAGAGCCGTCTGTTCCGAAGCAGGCAGTTCTCTTTTTACAGCACTGTAGCCGGACGGTATCAATTCTTTTGTTTTAAAAGCAGCTTTAATAGAGGACGTAATCAGTTCATTTAGCTCTGCTTCCTTACTGATGCGAACTTCCATTTTTGACGGATGAACGTTAACATCGACAAGCAATGGATCCATTTCAATGTTCAACAATACAATCGGATATCTGCCGATTGGGAGCAGCGTATGATACCCTTCCTGAATGGCCTTGGCGAGGCCATAATTGCGGATGAACCGCCCGTTGATCATCGTCGAAATATAATTTCTTGATGCCCTCGTCACTTCCGGCATTGAGACATATCCATTAATTCGATAATCGAGCGATTGAGCGGAAATGGGAATGAGCTGTTTGGCAATCGCGATGCCATAAATTGCCGCCAGGACTTGCCTCACATCTCCATTACCGTTCGTATGAAGCAGCTTTCGTTCATTATGGATGAGCCTGAAGGAAACCTCGGGATGGGAAAGGGCAAGCCGGTTGACGACATCTGTTATATTGCCAAGCTCCGTATGGATCGTCTTCATATACTTGAGACGCGCAGGCGTATTGAAAAACAAGTCCGTAATCGTCAAGTCTGTCCCTTTTCGGCTTGATGCTTTTTCAAATACTTCGACTTTGCCGCCTTCAATGACCACTCGATTTCCTGCTTCAACACCCGTCGACGTTTTCATCTCTAATCTGGAAACGGAGGCGATACTCGGCAATGCCTCGCCTCTGAATCCAAGAGTCCGAATTCTGAACAAATCGTTTTCGTTTTTAATTTTGCTCGTGGCATGGCGCAAAAAGGCGGTCAATACATCCTCTTCTTCGATTCCATCGCCATTATCCGTAATCCGAATTTTGGCTAGGCCCGCTTCTTCCACTTCGATTTCGATGACGGTACTGCCAGCATCAATCGCATTTTCAACCAATTCCTTGACGACGGATGAAGGCCGCTCTACGACCTCTCCGGCAGCAATTTTATTCGAAAGAGCGTCATCAAGCTGGATGATTTTCCCCAAGGTTCAACACCTCCGTGTCAACTTTTTAATTTTTTCTGAAGCTCGTAAAGCGTATTGATCGCCTGTAGCGGCGTTATATCCAAAATGTCCAAATCCTTAATATGCTCGAGCACTTTCTTTTCTTTCGAGGTAGGTGCAGTTTTTTGTTGCGCATTCGGTTCATCAAAAAATGAAAGCTGGGCCATTTCGCCTTTTGCATCGGCAGCTGAGGAATTCGTTTCTGCGAGAGCGGATACCGCAACGGTTTTCACTTCCACAGCAGCAGCCACATGATCGGCTACAAATCCAACTGCCGCCGGAACTGCATGCTGCGCTGGATCTTCCAATGACAGCAAAATTTCATTTGCGCGCTTAATCAATTCATCCGGAAGCTCGGCCAGCTGCGCAACGTGAATGCCGTAACTCTTATCGGCAGGGCCTTCCTTGATTTTGTGAAGAAAGACGACCTTTCCCTGATGTTCGATTGCACTGACATGAACATTTTTCAACATATTCAATTGCTCTTCCAGCACCGTCAATTCATGGTAATGCGTAGAAAAAAGCGTCTTTGCTCCGATGCGGTCATGAATGTATTCAATGATCGCCTGAGCAAGCGCCATTCCGTCATACGTCGAAGTTCCCCTGCCAATTTCATCAAATAACACGAGGCTGTTCTGGGTAGCGTTCGCGATGGCGTTTTTCGCTTCGAGCATTTCGACCATAAATGTGCTTTGTCCCGAAATCAAATCGTCCGCTGCCCCTATGCGTGTGAACACTTGGTCAAAAACAGGCAAAACAGCTTGCGACGCAGGAACAAAACAGCCAATTTGCGCAAGAATGGCAGTCAGTGCGATTTGGCGCATATACGTACTTTTACCGGACATATTCGGCCCTGTAATTAAAAGGACTTCGCGCTCATTGTCCATATAACAATCATTTGGTACATATTCCTGGGCATCAAGCACCTTTTCCACAACCGGATGCCTTCCGTCCTTAATGACGATTTTTCGCTCATCGGAGAACGACGGCTTCACATAATGGCGATCTTCACCGAATCC
>JAUZPT010000286.1 GCA_030705745.1 Bacillota bacterium
CAAAATAGATATGAATCCGAATTGTTTTCATTACTTCGGGTAATGACTTTTAAAAGAAGTCGAACAACTCTACATATTCGAAACCATTTCACAAAGTTATCTATTCCAAAAATTGGAGGAAGTAAAACATGAGAACTATGAAACTAGGAAGCAGCACATTAGAGGTGCCGGTGGTTGCTGTCGGTTGCATGCGTATTAACTCGCTAGAAAAAGCCGAGGCTGAGCGCTTTGTCCAAACAGCTTTAGAAGAAGGTGCGAACTTCTTCGACCATGCAGACATTTATGGAGGCGGAACATGCGAGGAAATATTTTCGGATGCCATTCACATGAACGCAGAGATTCGTGAAAAAATCATTTTGCAATCGAAATGTGGAATTCGCGAGGGAATGTTCGATTTTTCCAAAGATCATATTTTAGAGTCGGTAGACGGGATTTTGAAACGGTTGAAAACAGATTATCTTGACGTTTTTCTTCTACACCGCCCGGATGCGCTTGTAGAGCCTGAAGAGGTAGCAGAGGCATTTGATATTCTTGAAAAATCCGGAAAAGTTCGGCATTTTGGCGTCTCCAATCAGAACCCGTTGCAGATCCAACTTCTAAAGAAATCTGTGAAGCAGCCGCTTGTTGCAAATCAACTGCAATTAAGCATCACCAACGCCAACATGATCTCTAATGGATTCAATGTAAACATGGAAAATGATTTAGCAGTAAACCGCGATGGAAGCGTGCTTGATTTTTGCAGACTAAACGATATCACCATTCAACCCTGGTCTCCTTTTCAATACGGATTCTTTGAAGGGGTATTCCTTGGAAACGACAAGTTCCCTGAATTGAATCAGAAGATTGATGAAATCGCTAACAAATATGAAGTTAGTAACACGACCATCGCTATCGCATGGCTATTACGCCATCCCGCACAAATGCAACCAATCATAGGTACAATGAATGTGGGCAGGTTAAAGGACTGCATTAAGGCAAGCGAAATTCATCTGACGCGCGAAGAATGGTATAGCATTTATCGTGCGGCAGGAAATATCCTTCCATAACAGACTTAATTTATATATCCAATGAAAGAGGCACATTTAATAGTAATGGATTCCGTTACCTATCGCAAACATTAAAAATGTAATGCAAAATGACCAACAAATTGTATGTAATTTGTTGGTCGCTTTTGTTTGATTTAAAAGGGTTTTGGTTATCCTCATAGAATATTTGAATAAAAAACGAAGGTAGGAAGTCCTATGACAATAGGAAATTTTATCAATCTAATTTTTATATTCGCTGTGGTTTATGGTCTGAGGTACTTCTTTGAACCAAAAATTAAAAATCAAGGAATTAAAAAACTGATTATAGACATAATTATTACTGCAATTTTAGCCTTAATAGTTCAGCAGTTAATTAAATTGTTTTTCCAATAACGGTGGCGTTGATTAAATGGGCAAGCAATAAGAATTTCAAGAATAACTCAGTTCAAAATCGGACTGGGATATTTTATTTTTGCAAACAAAAAACACCGCAGATTACGGTGCAATTTGATATGCATTTTAATTTACATTTTTAGCTGTAAATTAACGTTTTGCGATAGGAAATGGAACCCGTTAATTCAATAGTGCCTCTTTTTTTTACGATAAGACCCAATTTCAGAGTCATCCTTTGGCTGTTTCTATGAGCAAGAGCAAGCATTACCCAAATTTCCCCATTACTTGTTAAGTCCACTTCGTAATGTACTCCTCATCTCCCAGCATGGCGCCAGCAATCATCAGAAAATCTTCCCGTCCAATCTCAAAATGACCATAGCGGAAGGAATACCCCCAATTTCGATTCCCACGCGTGAAGCTAAGCTTATCCAATAAATCGGCAATCTTTATTTCCTGACATGGTATATATCGGATATTTCGGCGGAATGGCACAAAGGATTCGGACATCTGATATTCGTATACTCTTTCATCGGTAACCTGCCCAATGGCGGTGAATGCTTGAAGCGCCTCCCCATTTGTCAAATCCGTTCGTGGAGAGTAGTATATCAGCCAATCGCTGGGACACATCCGCCTTAAAGGTCCTGATTTTCCATGGCAGAGCTGGGCAAATCCACCCAAAACCCCCCGCTTCACATGTGATGCGGATACGACGCCAATCCAGTAGCGGCTTTGCTCGTCTAATGATCCGGTCTCGTTATTCTGCATATTTAAACGTTCCTTTCTAAATCTTTTTTCAAACGGTCTAACTGAAGAAGATGATGACGGAAGTGCATTTCGATAAGCAAAAACCACTCTTTCGCATGTAGCGCACCGAATCTCGGATGGGAGACCGTATTCTGTTTAGGTGCCTTTTCAAGTCTCGCCTCCGTTTCTTCCATTCGATGGATTACGGTATTCAAACCTTGGATCAGTTGTTCTTTGCTTTCCGGTTGCTCCGGTGTATATTGTGCGGAAGGCGGAACTTTAATACGTACGGGAGGGAATCCTTTCTGTTCAAATATCGCTGTACCCTCCTTTGTTTTTTCCGCTGGAGAGACCATTGTATTCTTGCTCTGTATAATGCACTGGTCAATATTGCGAAGCTGCATATAAAGAGCCGAGTTAATCAAATGCTGATACATTTGTCCAATCGACCACTCGTCCTCACTTAGCTGCCTCTTCAACTGCTCCATACTGAAATTATCCAATTCACAAAGATAATGAGACGCTAAGACTTTAAACCGCTGTAATGCTTCCATTGTATTCATATCCTTTAAACAACTCCTTTATCCTAATTTAATCTGACTATAACAAAACGCTACTGACAACAGTATGTCAGTAGCGTTTCAACATTTTTTCGGCTTCTTCACGAATCCGATTTCGGAAAGATTCGGGTTCCAACACAACGACATCTGCGCCCCAGCCGAGTACCCAATGCAGTAGTTCGTCAGGCTGACGAACGCGAAAGATCGCAAGCAAACGATTCTCATGCTCCTCTATTGCTTCCATGTAAAAGTTGTTTGATTCCTTCACTTTATCCATTATGTCAGGGTTGATCTGAATGATTACACTTACATTGCGATCATCCGGGGGCTTGTAATCGTTCAAATTAAAATCGATCGGCACCTTGAATCGGTCTTCAAGAATCGTAAGCTCAGTCATCCTTGACAACCGGAAATGACGAATTTCCTGACGCAGATCACACTGTGCAATCAGCATCCATGATCCTTTAACAAGCACCAGGCCATAAGGAGACACAACACGAAAGCTATGTCGATTCCCATCCACTTCGGGCATACTTTTCAAATAGTGGAAGCTTATTTTCCGCTCCCCTGATATCGCTCCACGGACTGATACGATGTATTCTTTCTCTTTTACCCACGTAACATCTTCACCAGAAGAAAGCAACCGTATAGTCTTACGCACCCGAGATGTTTCTCTGCGAACACTTTCAGGTAAGATAGTCTCAATTTTCCTGCGAGAGGTTTGAGCCCCAATACCATAGTCAACATCAAATCTCTGTTCGATAAAGTCCGTTCCAATGATCAATGTCACGGCTTCTTCCACCGTGAAACTGATCGGTGGCAGGAAATATCCCTCCATCAAGGAATATCCCAACCCGGGGGCTCCTATCACTGGTACACCCGCCTCACTAAGAGCCTGAATATCTCGATAGATGGTTCTCACACTCGTCTCAAATGTAGATGCCAAATCCTCAGCGCGTAAAACCTCTTTGCGTTGCAACTCAAGCACTATGGCTAACAATCGGTCTGTCTTGTTCATGCAACTCCACCCCTCAGTGAAACCAAATAATGATTTTCCATATTGAGCTTAGATATGAGTTCCTAAGTTGATAGTAAAATATTTCGCCGTTACTTATGAAAAGGTTCCATCCCATTGATTCGAAACGAAAAAAACCTCATTTACTTATGGTACGGTTCACCGTTACATAGTCAAAAAATCCCTAAACAAACAATGGTCGATAAAACGTTTTATAATTTAACAAAGATTCCTTGTAAATTTTTGTTTGGCTGTGGCGTAGAATATTTTTGGACCCCATTTCAATAATGGTTTATTGATATTTTTTCATAAGCTCCGCAATCCCCTTGTTCTCTTCCCCCGAACCTTTCTCCAACTCCCGAATAATCAACTCCCGCCGCTCCACCGGATGGTTCTGGCTTAATTTAGCCTTCCCCTCCATTTTGGTGATTTTTATTTTAAAATTCACAATCCCCTTGTGCATTCCTTCTATATAATTCGAATCGACCTCTTTTAATTTATACGCGCTGTCGGGTTTTTCGTATTTATTAACCATTTTTACTAGGGCTTGAAAAGCTTCCTGTTCGTTGTGAATGATTTCGACTTTTCCATATACGTGAACGGCTACGTAATTCCACGTTGGGACGGCTTTGTTTGTTTCGTACCATGACGGGGAGATGTAACAGTGCGGG
>JAUZPT010000287.1 GCA_030705745.1 Bacillota bacterium
ATTCACACTATTAACATTCTATAACATACGATAGTAATATCTTTTTATTCATGTTGGTATTTTTAATCAAACGTTTGATTAAATTGGTTTCAGCGCTTGGCAGGATTGAATTTTTAAAGCATATTGGAATAGTTAATCAAACGTTTGATTAAATTGTGTCCAATACACAATGTAGAGCGATGAAAGTGAAAAAAACTGGAGGGGGCATCCTCCAGTTTTTTTACGAAATTTTTATTACGATCTTCCCAAACTGCTGTCCCTTTTCAAGTTCTTCATATGCTTCTTTGTATTCTTCAAGGGAGTATATTTTTGGGGACAGTACAGGATGTATTTCATGTTCTGCGTAGAAGGAAAGGGCGTTTTTCAAATCGGCTTGTGATACCATCCCAGTCTCATGGAAATTTACTGTATTGAGTATTTCTTTGTTAAATGAGCCTGTGGAAGAACCAAAAATGAGAAGCCTTCCTTTTTCAGAAAGCGATTGAATGCTTGATTCGATCGAATCTTTGCCACTACTGTCAATGACAGCATCAACGCCTTTTCCATTAGTCATTTCCATTCCTTTTTTAGCAACATTATCCTTTTTATAATTTATACCGTAAGATGCCCCGAGTTCGATTGCTTTTTCAATTTTTTCGTCGGAACTGGAGGTAACAATAACTTTAACGCCCATTTTCACTGCAATCTGTAGAATAAAGGTAGCAACGCCACCGCCAATTCCCTGAAGAAGCAGTGTTTCTCCGCTTTGAAGTTTTCCCTGTACAGTTGTATTTCCCCATGCTGTACTTAAGGCAAGAGGAAGTGCAGCTGCTTCTTCAAATGTTAAATACTTTGGCTTCTTTAAAATAAACGCTGCTGGAGCTTTAACGAATTCAGCGAATGTACCATCTGTCGGCCCTCCTAAAAAGGGAGGGAAGTTTGGACCATCCTCACTATCTACAAGAAGAGGATTGATGATGACTTCGTCTCCTAACATCCACCCTGAAACGCTGCTGCCAATCTCAACAATCACACCAGAAGCATCTCCCCCAGCAATAAATGTTCCGTATCCTTTAAGTGGCTGCCACTGCTTAGTCATATATAAATCGCGATGATTGAGGGCGGCAGAGCGCACAGCAATCAACACTTCATCGGGTCCGATTGAAGGCTTTTGAACCTCCTCCAGTTTAAGTGAATTACTTTCATCGATATTTACTGTCACGGCTTTCATTAGTTTTTCCTCCTTATTTTATACATTGGAAACAGTCTTTAACTGCCCATTTTCATAGTCTGATAGGGGCCTAAATGGGATAACTGGCAGAGTCTCAAGGGTACGCAAGCGATTTCGATATTCGCTTATATATTCATTTCTTTTTTCATCGTCTGATCCGGATGGCATGATAAAGGGTTCAATCACGTCCAAGCCTGTAAAGTACAATTTTTCATGTTGAACATTAAACAATAAATCTTCCATTTTCCCTTTTATGCCAAAATCACCGTAATCGCTGAAGTCATCGCCGCCAGTGGTAATCGATAGCATCGTCTTTTTTCCTTTTAGATTTCCTTGATCATACACTCCGGGTCCATAGGAAAAACCGTAGGAAAGAACACGGTCAAACCATCCTTTTAAAATGGCAGGGGGATCTGACCACCACATTGGAAATTGGAAGAGAATGAAATCGGCCTTTTGGATTTTTTCCTGCTCCAGTTTAATTTCCTCAACAAATGTTCCATTTTTGTTCGCAAAGTATTGTTCTTTGATGTAATTCAGTTTGTCAGAATTGTTTAGTTCGAGAAAGTCATTTTTATCGGCGACGGCCTTGAAATTCATTTCGTATAGATCGGATACCATGACGGAATGGCCCACCTTTTGCAGCTCATCAATGGCAATATTTTTTAAAGCTCCGTTTAATGACAAAGGTTCCGGGTGAGCAAACACTAACAATACATTCATCTATTATTCTCCTTTTTAATTTGTTCTATATGTATAGAACTATTTATAAAATTAATTATAATCGAATTTATTTTTAAATCAAGAAATAAATTCCAAATTAGGAAGGTTTTATTTGTATCGAATTTTTGGTATGCTAGTAGTAACGAAGTTTGGAGTGTGAGGAAATGTCATACAATGTTCAGACAGATTTTACTCCGGTTTATGAACTGGCAAATAGCCTTAAATTGTTTAGTGATAAAAAAATGATTAAAAGCGCGGACCTTGGCCCGCAATGGCACAAGAATGTGTCTATTGGCCTTTCAACCGAATTCTTGGCTGATATCGAAGAATTTACTCGGGTCGATGGATGTTTCCATTATCTGTTCCTCTTAATCTGGCGTTCGCCGAAAAAGGATTCAGTGGAAGGTTTTTTAGGGTGGTTGGAAAAGCTTTCTCCGGGAGAAATATATGAAATGCTTTCACCAATTGTTGCCGGAGGTCTTCCGAATGATTTGGGGAATTTGCGTGATTTGTATGTGAAACTACTTAGCCAATGGCAACAACATTATTTTTCAAGAGTCGATCCGTTCGTGATGGAAGTGATGCTTAAAAGTGCAAACGAGGTTGCGGCAGAGAAAATAGCCGATCCAATTGATTTTGTCGAACGCATTTCAGGAGGAATCCGCATTCCTTACGCCGAAGGGTTGGAAACGATTGTATTGATACCGAGCTATCATCAGGCTCCGTTCATTACCTATCACAGGCATCGCACGTTGTTTCTTGTTTTATATTCGGTTGACTTGCCGTCAATTGAGCCATTTACACCTAGCAGTGCCCTCTTGCGCCTTACAAAGGCGTTATCGGATGAAAATCGATTGAAACTATTAAAGAAATTAGCACAAGGACCACAGAATTTCACCGGCTTATTTTCTGGGCTAGACGTCTCGAAAAGCACCGTCCATCACCACATCATGACACTCCGGGTCGCCGGCTTAATTAGCGTCCTCGTATCACAAGAATACGGCCACGACACATACATCCTGCGGGCATCAGGAATAGACGAACTATCCGTACACCTAAAAAACTATCTTTCGCTATAATGGTGAACAGGAAAAATATCCTTAATAAGTGGTCTTAAGGACAAAACTCCTCAAGAGAACGGTAAAAATGTCTTTAATAAGTGGTCTTAAGGACAAAACTCCTCAGGAGAACGGCAAAAATGTCTTTAATAAGGGGTCTTAAAGACAAAACTCCTCAAGAGAACGGTAAAAACGTCTTTAATAAGTGGTCTTAAGGACAAAACTCCCTAGAAAACTATAAAAATGTATAGCAACTTTTAAAAAATCTTGATTTGAATGAAAAAAGAAATATGAACTTAACGACGATAAAAAAATAACGAATAGGGGAGATGACTGGGTTTATTAGGTCAGAAATTTTCATATATTGAACTATTCTATTTCTTTATGAAAGCAGGGTGGTTTAATGAGCAAGGTGAACAAAGATGATTTTGTAAGTGGATTTGTACCGAAGCATAACCACGGTTCTGTGGATTACACATCCGTTAGCGCAGGACATGTACATCAATGCCTTGATGTTACATCGCCTCCGATTTCAAGTCAGGATGGTGGACACATTCACTATACGGAAGGATATGTAATGTTTGAAAATGGACACAATCACTATTATAAAGCATATTCTGGTCCCGCCATTCCGGTGGGAAACGGTATGCATGTCCATTATTATGACTTTTACACAACCGAAGAAGATAGCCATAAGCATCATATTAAAGGAATTGACCAGCCGGCACCCGGAAACAAATAAAGGAGTAAAAAGGGGTCAGGCCCCCGGCGCAGCAACGCTTCACCGTGCTGGGGGCCTGACCCCCGGCACGGTAATGCGGTGGTGTGTTATTTATAATGTTACCCGGACTTGTGTGCCGTCTTGCAGTTTGACGTCTACGAGTACGAGGCCTTTGTGATGGCGCATCTCACGCAGGGTTTGTTTCACTAACTGTTTGGTCATTGTATGGTGTAGTGGTATGAAGGGAAAGTTGCTTTTTTGTTCTGCATGTTGGTTTGCCAACTTATTGAGTTTTGTAGAAAGCATCTCGGAGGTAAGGATGGCGCTGGCAGCATGTAAAAGGGCATATGGAACCGGGATTTTTAAATTAACTCGATGTGCTGTTTTTATGTTGACTTTAATCATCGAGGAGGTACCTATTCAATAAAAACAGCAACGGAGTCACCATTCGCTGATTGTACATCAACAATGTTTCCGACCAACTCGCTATCGATCGCCTCAATCAGTAAATTAATATCAAGTTCTTTTACATACTTTTCAGACTGCGGAATGCTTGCAGCTATGCTATGGCCTGCTTTTAAAACAGCCTTCACGAGCTTGAGCGGCAAATTTACATTAACGTTGTCATTTTCTTTGGAAACAACGCGGATTTTTAGTGTTTTGTCCAGGTAGTTGTTTTTTTGCAAAGGTACTGCG
>JAUZPT010000288.1 GCA_030705745.1 Bacillota bacterium
ATATTATCGGGAAAGAATTGCTTGAAGATGCACACTCCTGCAAGTACGGAGAGCACGCGTCGAACCTCGGGGCGATTCTTGCATTTGAAATCGCATCTTACAACGGAATTCCTTCTTTTATAGTCGATCCTGTCGGGGTCGATGAGTTTATTGAGGAATCGAGACTTTCTGGTCTATCAGGGATTGAGCGGAAAAGCCAGGTACATGCCTTGAACATTAAAGCTGTATCTAGAAAAATTGCTTATAAGCTAGGAATAAAACTAGAAGATGCGAATTTTGTCGTCGCCCATCTCGGCGGAGGAATTTCGATAGCCGCACAACAGAAAGGTAAAATAATCGACGTTAACAATGCTGACAACGAAGGCCCGTTTTCGCCCGAAAGATCAGGCACATTGCCAGTGAAACAGTTAATTCATCTTTGCTATTCCGGTAAATACTCCGAACAGGAAATGCTCACCAACATCACAAGAAAGGGAGGCATTTACTCATATTTAGGAACAAAAAATGCCTTGGAAGCAGAAGAACGAGCAATTGCAGGTGACGGGCAGGCTGAGCTTGTGTTAAATGCCATGGTTCACCAAATTGGTAAGGAAATAGGAGCGATGGCAACGGTATTGGAAGGGAAAATTGATGGAATCATTCTAACCGGTGGATTAGCGCATTCAGAGTATATTATCGAGAGAATCCAGAAAAAAATCGGATTCCTCGGTCAAGTCTTTGTTGTGCCAGGCGAAGAAGAACTTGAAGCATTGGCTGCAGGGGCGCTAAGGGTTTTGCGTGGCGAGGAGAAGGCGAAGGAATATGAGTGTTTCAGCCTCAAAGACAGTAAATAACATTTACGCCAAACTGATTTCATTCTTGCATAACCTTGAGAAAAAAAGTTAACGAAATGGTTTCAAAATAGCTCATGTCCATAGAAGAAATAGCGCCTAATCTTTCAGGGGTTTTTAATGATATAATATCGAATAATTAATGCTTATCCTTGAAGATAAAATCAACAGAAGAGCAGGTGCACCATGAGAATTAATAAATACATCAGTGAAACTGGATACTGCTCGCGTAGGGAAACGGATCGTTTGATTGCGGCAAAAAGGATCACAATCAATGGTGTTATTTGTGAGAAAGGTGTGGATGTGTTTCCAAATGACGTGGTTCTGATTGACGGAAAGAGCATCCCGAAAAAGGACGATCCTGTTTATCTAGCGCTAAATAAGCCGGTGGGAATTACGTGCACGGCTGCACAACACGTAAGCGGAAATATCATTGATTTCGTTGACTATCCTGTGAGAATTTTTCCAATTGGAAGGCTAGATAAAGATTCTGAGGGCTTAATTTTATTAACAAATGATGGTGATATCGTCAATAAAATCATGCGGTCAGAAAATGGTCATGAGAAGGAATATGTAGTGGAAGTGGACAAGCCGATTACAGAGGCATTCATTCATGAAATGTCCAATGGGATCGAAATGCTTGGGACAATCACGAAGCCATGCAAAGTGTTGCGTATAGATGAAAAGGAATTTACCATCATCCTTACACAAGGACTAAACCGCCAAATTAGGAGAATGTGCAAGGCCCTTGGATATAGAGTGAAACGGCTAAAACGAGTCAGGATTATGAATATCCATTTGGAAGGACTAGAAACAGGTAATTGGAGAGAACTGACCAAGGATGAATCGGAGACGCTTTTCGATAAACTGCAGGGAAGAGATGAAACAAACTAATTTTCGAAAAAACAGAAAATCATATGTGAATGCCCCCCATTACTTTCCATTAATAGGGGGGCATTTTTATTCAAGTTATGTTTCCAGCTTCACTTCGTTTTTTTTTTATTAAACCGACCACGATCAACATAACGGGAAAAAAGAGACCGAAAGTAAGGGAAAATGGAATCCATGTATCAATATTCCATTTTGACATGAATGCAGCATTTGGATAAATATTAATGGAAAGGACGCACAACAAAAAGGTAAGGGGTGTGCTGATAGTTCGGTAATCCTTGATATTGAATACTTGTGCCAATCCTACAATAGCCGCAAAGAAATAAAGATATGTTTTGTAAAAAATGGTGAATATCCAAATGATTGCTAAAACGACTTCTATCCGGGTCAGGAAAGTACCAATCCTGATTTTTTTAGCAACGATATAGGTTGGATAAGTTTGATTTGCAGTGAGTTCAGCTCCTAAAACGGCGACAGTCATTAAAGAGATGATCAATAATACGATACCGCCCAGTAGGCTACCAATAAAATAACTTTTTTTTGCGCTTTTCTTGTCAGTCACATGTGAAAAAATGGTAAGAAGTAATACTAGCGGAGAAGATACGACGCTAATTAATGATAAAGACGACCTTAATGCTGGCTTCCATTTAAAATCAAAAACAGGCAAAAGATTATTTGTATTGTAATTCGGGAAAAGAGCCAGGAACATAAATAACAAAAGCATCACTACCCATGGGAAAAAAATTTCAACACTTCTTGATACATGTTGAATGCCTTTATTAATGGCAAAAAGAATGGAGAGTGCAAAGATGCCTTGTAAAAATACGACAGGGGTATCTTTATATATTTGTATTTTCATGAAATTCCCTTGAATCCAAAGAAGGATGGAAGCTGTTATAAAGGCGTAGAACGAATATAAAATAATAATTCCTTTTCCTAGCCAGTGCCCCAAAATTTTCTCACAGTACTCAAAAAATTCCATCTGACCAATTTGGGTTCCAATCATAGTGAAAAGTAGAACGAGCAATAAGCCACCGAGAATTCCGATAATAGCCGGAATCCATGCCCCCTGTTTTGCGCCAGCTGCCAACAGAGCGGGAGTAATAAGGATAGAGGTTCCAACTGAGAACATAAAAACCAGTATTCCAAATTGAATGGATGAAATTTTCTCTTTTTTCATTACATTTTCCTTCCCTGAGATTCCATTAAGGAGTGCCTCATTAAGCTAATGTGCCTGAAAGGCTTAAGTGAGTTTGGTATATTTTACAGCTTTCCCCATTTCGGGAATTTTTAAAGGCATAAGAAATTAATACTTAGCTACATTCCAAAAAAATCATGAATACACTTTTGTTTTCAAGGAACACACAAGGAAAGAGATGCATATTTAAACTTTTTATCATATCGGGGAAGGAAAAAAGACTCCGGATGCACCTGCATCCTGGAGTCCTTTTTATATATTGCATCTGATTTTTTGGAAAATAAATTTTAGCGTTTATTTAAGCTCCCGCGTTATATACTGCGCGCTAACCCATCCAGTAGTTCCATCGGTAAATTGAATATTGTACCAAGTCTTTGAGCTGTCCATTACTGGTGTTCCATCTTTATTCAAAACGATAGATACATAGTCATTTAGATTTAATTGAGTGATGATATTATCATTAGTGACCGCAGTTGGCGTTGAACGGACATTGGGACAATCATTGGCACGACCTATATTTAGAACAGACATGTAATTTTTATATTTATCAAAATGAATACTGTCTGTCCAATATATTGCATTATCGAACATTACTTTAACCCAATAATCATTCGATTTTTCAAGCAGAGTGAAGCTCGAGCCTTTGGTCAACGTTTTTACAGCATCATGTGTTCCCTTACTGCTGTTTAATGTTAAATCACTAACTGCAATCGCTTGAATATTGCTTGGAAATACGTCACTACCGACTGGTACAGAGGGACGTGTTGGGATAGTAGTATCGATGGCTGCATTTTCATAATAAGCTTTATCGTATGGAAGCATGTTTTCCATATGACGAGCAATCGACTTACCCCAATTCGTATCGGAGGCGTACAAAGCATTCATTCCTTCGCTATTTGCGTCCAAGCGGTTGTTGTCCATATCCTTAGTACTGAAACCAAGATATGCCCCATGATATTTCCAACTGGCTGGATTTAAGTAAGTTGCTTTAATTTCGCGTGCAATATACTCAATACACTGGTCTACACTATCAAATCGGTAAGCAGCGATATAAGGAGTAATATCGTAAGCGCCAAATCCAAATAAATTGTTTTTCCCTAAACCAATAGAAGAAGTTCCGAAGTTACTTTCATGAATCGCATGTGCAGCAAGATAGAGTGCGTTTACTCCATATTTCTTTCCGGCATCTATGAACACTTGTCCTTTATCGGTCAACACACTTTTTTTACCTTTTGCATTTACATAGGTTGCAATATAGTCATTGATTTGCTGCGCTGTCACAGTCGATTGCGTACGTAAATCAATAAATTGATATCCGTCCCGGTTAGTCATTGGATCGCCCGTTTTTACTTGTTTGAGAGAATCAACCGGCACATAGCCTGTTTGGCCGGCAAAAGTGACCTTATACCATCCATTGGTAGTTTTAGCGGTTGCCAGGACAATCTTTGACTTCGGAATGACTGTGACAATCGCAGATGAATCTA
>JAUZPT010000289.1 GCA_030705745.1 Bacillota bacterium
CTTAGGAAAATAGTCCCGGGTTTCATGCCTGCTTGTGCAATCATGCTCGTGACACTGTTAAGTTGCTCGATCCCTGATGTAAACATTGGCTTTGCATTAACGAATGTTCCGACACCATGGCGGCGGATAATAACGTTTTCTTCTTCGAGAATGCGCAACGCCTCTCTAAGAGTTGCCCTGCTTACACCGAGTTGCTTGGCAAGATCAAATTCAGAAGGGAGTTTTTCTCTTTCTTTATAAACTCCTTCCTCGATATCTTGCTTTAACCGATCAATAACTTGTAAATACAAATGTCGGCTATCTGACTTAATTGACATGCAGTTTCCTCCAGCCTTTTTACCTAAGACATCAGACATCTGATGTTTAATCATTCCTACTAATCGAACATACTATAACATTTTTCAGGGCATAAATAAATAGAATTTATTCAATTTGTCGAAAAAAGCAAATATGTTTGACATTGTTAAAAATGGCCTATTTTATCCCCTGAAAATCTGTTACCATAAAAAGATGTAAGCGCTTTAATTAATTAGAAACCCCCAAGTACCATTTGGAAGCTCGTTTCATGTGTATGTACTATTTTTTAAAAAGATAACAAAAAAGCCAGGTTACCCGGCTTTTTTTTCTTTAAGTATGGTCTATGAACCAATCTCTTCCTTTGGTTTTGATATGAGAACAACACGGGGTTTGCTTCCTTCATAAGGGCCGACCACTCCCCGCGCTTCCATTTCGTCAATTAACCGGGCTGCCCTCGTATAGCCGATCCGAAAACGGCGTTGAAGCATGGAGACCGATGCAGTCTGCATTTCCACGATCAATTCGACCGCTTGCTCGTATACATCATCGTCTACTTCTCCAGTTGGCTCCTGAATATCATCCGGGATCATTTCTTCCTGATATTGTGCCTTTTGTTGCGAAATAACGAAATTAACCGTATCTTCGACTTCATCATCAGAAAGGAACGCCCCCTGGACACGAACAGGCTTTGAAGCCCCAACAGGTAAAAAGAGCATATCTCCTCGACCGAGCAGCTTCTCAGCTCCTCCCATATCGAGAATCGTTCTGGAATCGATCATGCTTGAAACGGCAAATGCGATCCTTGATGGTATATTGGCTTTAATGACACCCGTTATTACATCAACAGAAGGCCTTTGGGTTGCTATGATTAAATGAATACCTGCCGCACGTGCCATCTGGGCGAGCCTCGTAATTGAATCTTCCACGTCAGAGGATGCGACCATCATTAAATCTGCAAGCTCGTCCACTATTACTACAATATAAGGCAATAATGGCTGCTTATCATTTTCTTCAAGATTATGGCGCTTGATATGCTCGTTGTAGCCCTCAATATTTCTAGTACCTGTATGTGAAAAAAGCTCATAGCGCCTTTCCATTTCGCTGACGACTTTTTTCAATGCCTGTGACGCTTTTTTTGCATCCGTTACAACTGGAGCCAGGAGATGAGGTACACCATTGTATACGTTCAATTCTACCATTTTGGGGTCAATCATCATCAATTTTACTTCATGAGGTTTCGCGCGCATTAAAATACTTGTAATGATGCCATTAATACAAACACTTTTCCCGCTTCCTGTTGCCCCTGCTACTAAAAGATGGGGCATCTTGTTTAATTCCGCAAGAACTGCATCACCTGTAATATCCCGTCCGAGTCCAATAAGAAGTTTAGAATCTGGATTATCATTTTCCTTAGCTTCCAAAACTTCCCTTAGCGATACCATGGCAACCTCGGTATTCGGCACTTCGATTCCAATGGCGGATTTCCCCGGTATTGGCGCCTCAATTCGAATGCCTTTTGCAGCAAGAGCAAGGGCCAAATCGTCACTTAAGCTTACAATCTTACTTACCTTTACCCCAACATCAGGATGAACCTCATATTTGGTTACTGCTGGACCTAAGTGAACTTGGGTTACCCTCGCTTTTACACCAAAGCTTTGGAATGTCCGTTCAAGCTTTGCTGCATTTGCATGGATTAATTCAAATTCTCCGCTTTGATCAGCTTTTTTAGGCAGCTTTAACAAACTGATGGGAGGAAGCTCATAGGAAGCATTCTCCACTTCGGTGAAGGTGATTGGAGGAGAAATATCCTCTGTTTCTTGACTTGATTTCTCCGTATTTTGATTTAAAGAAGTTTTCTCTGGCCGGGATTTCACATCATGCTGTGCATACGCCTTTTCCGCAAAACTTGAAATAAGCGGCTCTGGTATGATTGGATCTTCGGACTTGGGACTCGTATTCATGATAGGAATGCTTTGTTCCGGAATATTTTTTTCAACCGCATTTTTCCGTTTTTCTTTAGCGGGCCTTTTTTCAGACCGTTGCTGCTGCCGCTTTTGCTTCCAATCGGACATATCATCCTTAAATCCTTCCCATTGATCTTTGGAGAATCCAAAGAGGGCCACGATGATTTTGCCAACCACATCACCAAAAGTTTTGCCTGTAATCAAAATAAGGCCTATTAAAATGAAAAGAAACGCAATCATTTTGGCACCCGGCTCGGAAAAAAGGAAATAGGAAATTGCAAAGAGGACAGCGCCCACCATTCCTCCGCCCAAATCCTTTGTACTTGTTCTTTCATAAATTTCATCCAAAAATAAGCTCCATGTCTTTTTAATTACACTTGAATCTACAAAAGACCCTTCCTTTGATAACGAATGAAATAAATAAATATGGTCGAAAAGAAGAATTGAAGAAATAATGAAATAAATTCCAATTAGCTTCCTGTTCAAAAAATAAGGAATTTCTCTTTTCCAGATTAAATATATGCTTGTAAATAACAGTCCAATAAGTCCAATCATATACCACTCGCCCATCCAAAAGCGGAAAAACTGTATAAGAACGGATCCAACCCTGCCAAAATTTGCAATGGACATGATGGATAAAGATAATAAAATTAACCCGATTAACTCAAACTGAACAGTCCGTTTCAAGGGGTTGTCTTTTTTTCTTGATTGTCTTCTCTTTTTCTTTGCCATTTTATCACCTTATTTATTATGTAGTCGATCAGCTCAAATCGAATGCCTCGAATTTTGAATCTTAAAAAGTAGAAGCAGCCCCGAGGCTGCTTCTTAGTTTACATCCTGATTATACCATACCTTTTTCATGCGATGAGGACAAACCTTCCAGAGAAGAAAAAGAAATTTTTGCACCTGGGCAGCATCGCTCATCCAGAAAATGCTGTGGATCACTGCTCATCACTCTAATGACCATTGCATGTTGCTCATCAACTGACTCAATCAAAAGAGGTATATCTTTATATTGAACTACTCTTTGTTTGCTGTATTCGGCTGGATCGACCGGAAAAATCAGTTCCTGGGGCATCATTGTATATAAAATCATTGAATCAATCCTTTATGTTGATCTTTTTGCAGTTCAATCAATTCATTTAACTTATTCAAAGCCTCTCCAATTCCCCCTACTTCATCAATCAGACCAGATTTTACAGCGTCCGTCCCCACTACATTTGTCCCGATATCCCTTGTTAAATTACCTTTTGCAAACATTAGTTCCTTAAAGGTTTCTTCTGTTATTTTTGAGTGCTTGATGACAAAATTCACCACACGCTCCTGCATTTTATCCAAATATTCAAAGGTTTGTGGGACACCGATTACCAACCCCGTTAATCGGATTGGATGAATCGTCATTGTAGCCGTTTCTGCAATAAAAGAATAATTACATGAAACAGCAATAGGCACCCCAATGGAATGCCCTCCTCCCAAAACAATCGAAACAGTTGGTTTTGATAAGGATGCAATCATTTCAGAAATGGCGAGCCCAGCTTCCACATCCCCTCCAACTGTATTTAAAATGACGATAAGTCCTTCTATTTTGGGATTTTGTTCAATTGCGACCAATTGTGGTATCAAGTGTTCATATTTTGTTGTCTTATTTTGCGGTGGAAGTGTCATATGGCCTTCAATTTGCCCTATGATTGTTAGGCAATGTATTTTCGAATCGTTAGAAAGCTGAGGTACATTCGTTTGGCCAAGCTGCTGGATTTTTTCAATTATCGACGCACCGGGTTTATCGTCCTTTTGTGGCTGTTGGTCTTCCTGATTTTCAGATTCATATCGTGTTGTTTCGTTCTCCATCCTTTGGTCTCCCTTCAATTATAATATCGTTAGTATTATCTCTGGGATTAATTTCATTCTATAAGAAATCAAAAGGCGCCGTTTAGGGCGCCTTAGATTGTCGAAAAACATTCGACAGCCTTTTATTTTTTTATTTTCTTTATCGAATTACCTCATTAAACAGGTATGTTGATTTGCGCTCCAGGCGCTTCGCTTTCCGCGGGCGTGCCGGAGAGCCTCCTCGTCGCTTCGCTCCTGCGGGGTCTCTCCTGACCCGTACTCCCGCAGGAGTCTTCGCACCTTCCGCTCCAA
>JAUZPT010000029.1 GCA_030705745.1 Bacillota bacterium
ATGTGATGGCATGGGTACGACCATTGTCGCTGCCATTTGTACCGACGGATTTGCTACAATTGCAAATATCGGTGACAGTAGAGGGTATTTAATGAATGAAATGGGATTCAAGCAATTAACGGAAGATCATTCACTCGTCAATGAATTGGTGAGATCCGGACAAATATCAAGGGAGGATGCAGAACATCATCCTCGCAAAAATGTTTTGCTCCGTGCACTTGGAACCGAACAATCAGTCGAAATGGACATAAGGACTGTGATGTTCGAATCAGGTGATATATGTCTGCTGTGCTCTGATGGCCTTTCGAATAAAGTAAATGAAACTGAAATGAACCAAATTCTTGCAGACGATCAAACCCTTGAGCAAAAGGCATTATCGTTCATTTCACTTGCCAATGAAAATGGCGGAGAAGATAATATTACTCTTGCGATTGTAGAGTATTTGGCAGGCAGTGAGGGTGATGAATAAATGATAATTGGTAAAAGAATTAACGGCCGTTATAAAATACTTGATATGGTAGGCGGCGGAGGAATGGCCAATGTTTATTTGGCGCATGATATGATTCTGGACCGTGATGTAGCCGTTAAGATGCTCCGCCTTGATTTTGCCAATGATGAAGAATTCATTCGCAGATTTCATCGTGAAGCACATTCTGCAACAAGTCTTGCCCATCCACACATCGTGAATATTTATGATGTGGGTGAAGAAGACGATCTTTACTACATCGTAATGGAATATGTCGAAGGACAAACTTTAAAACAATACATACAGCAAAATTCTCCACTTAGGGTAGAAGACGCAGTCAAAATCATGAAACAATTGACGTCTGCTATTTCACATGCCCATCACAATCATATCGTACACCGTGATATCAAGCCTCATAATATATTAGTCGACCGTGATGGAAATGTAAAAATAACCGATTTCGGAATTGCGATGGCGCTTAGTGCTACAAGTATCACCCAAACCAATTCAGTCATGGGTTCTGTTCATTATTTATCACCCGAGCAGGCTCGTGGGGGAATGGCAAATCGGAAGTCAGATATTTACTCCCTTGGCATCGTCATGTTCGAACTTTTAACTGGCAGACTTCCTTTTTCTGGTGAATCTGCAGTTTCCATTGCATTGAAACATTTGCAATCTGAGACACCATCTGTCAGAAGGTGGAATCCGGATATTCCGCAAAGCGTGGAAAATATCGTGTTAAAAGCTACTGCAAAGGATCCGTTTCACCGTTATAATAGCGGGGATGCAATGGAAGAGGATTTACAGACTGCTATGTATCCAATTCGGGCGAATGAAGCTAAATTTACAATTCCTTTGGATGATGAAGCAACGAAGGCGATTCCGGTAATTACAACTGAGCGGCCCTTTCAAAATTTGGATGAAACAATGGTTCATGGGAATGATAAGCTGACTAAAAACAGTAGTGATCCCAATGTAAAAACAGCTGTAAAAAAGAAAAGAAAAAAATGGCCAATCGTGATGATCAGCCTTTTTCTTGTTTTGCTTATCCTTTCGGTAATGACTGTAACCGTTTTTCCAAATTGGTTTTCTCCAAAAGAAATCGAAGTTCCACAGGTGAGTGGAATGGGTGTGGATGAAGCTGAAGCCGCGCTTACTTCAAAAGGTTTTCTCATTGGAAGCACAAACCAAATAACAGATAATGATGTCCCTAATGGGAAAGTTGTAAAAACAGAGCCCCAGGCTGGAGATACCGCAAAAGAAGGTTCAAAAATCGATCTTTATCAAAGTACCGGGAAAGAGCAAATTGAATTTTCCGATTATAAAGGTCGTCAATTTGATGACTTAAAAGCGTTGCCTGATTTCAATCGATTCAAAGATGTAAGCAAAACAGAGGTTTATGATGACAGTGAACCAGGGACGATTCTCTCTCAGGACCCTGTTCCCGGGACAATGCTTGTGCCTGAAGAATCGGCAATTGTGTTTGAAGTGAGCAAAGGGCCGAAGAAAATCATACTTAAAGATCTTTCTGCCTATAACTCCCAAACTCTTAAGGATTATGCCGATTCAACAGGATTGATAATTGATATGTCGCAAAAAGAGTATGATGATAATGTTCCTGCGGATATGGTCATTTCCCAGAGCCCGCATTCAGGAACAGAAATGAAAAAGGGTGATACGGTAAAAGTCATTCTTTCAAAAGGGAAGGAAGAAATTCCTCCAAAACAAGTAATCGAAGAAGTGACGATCCCGTATGATCCAGTTTCCCCGGGCAAGCCGCAGGAAGTCCAAATCTATATTGAAGATATGGATAACAGCATGACGGAACCAATCGAAACGTTTTCGATGACAAAAACAGAAAAAAGGCAACTGAAATTAATGGTGCAATCCGGGAAAACTGCCGGTTATAGAATCATTCGAGATAATGAAGTGATCATCGATAAGGTCGTTCCATATCCCGAGGATTCAAACAAGGTGGATAGCCAAAACTAAATGAAAATATGGGCAGGGAGTGTTGCTATGCCTGAAGGAAAAATAGTTAAAGCATTGAGTGGTTTTTATTATGTATATCGTGATGGAGTTTTGATTCAATGCAGAGGGAGAGGCGTTTTTCGAAAGAACAAAATTACGCCTCTCGTTGGCGATAATGTTATTTTCCAGGCTGAAAATGAGACGGATGGTTATGTGCTGGAAATAAAAGAGCGGAAAAATGAGCTCGTTCGCCCTCCAATTGCGAATGTTGACCAGTCCATACTCGTATTCTCAGCAACAGAACCCGGATTTAGCACGACTTTACTTGATCGATTTCTTGTTCTCGTGGAGTTCAATCATATTCAGCCTCTAATTTGCATTACAAAAATGGATCTTTTAAATGAAGACGAAAAACAGAAAATCGAGCAGTATGCAACCGAATACAAATCTGCAGGATATGATGTCATTTTGACATCTTCTGAAAAAGATGTCGGCCTGGAGCTGTTGAAGCCGCATTTACAAAATAAGATTTCTGTTTTTGCCGGCCAATCAGGAGTTGGTAAATCTTCATTATTGAACGCACTCAGACCGGGTCTTGAACTAAAAACGAATGATATTTCCTCACATCTTGGCAGGGGAAAGCATACGACCCGCCATGTAGAATTAATCGAAATTGGCAATGGACTGGTTGCAGACACTCCTGGGTTCAGCTCACTTGAATTTCTTGAAATTGACCCTGAGCAATTAACATTTTGCTTCCCTGACTTGGAGAAAGCTAGTGAAAATTGCAAATTCAGAGGCTGCCTTCACGTGAAAGAGCCAAAGTGCGGGGTAAAGGATGCCGTTGAAAATGGAATCCTGCCCAAGTATCGGTATGAACACTATCTTGATTTTTTACAGGAAATAAAAGAAAGAAAGCCGAGGTATTGATTATGGTTAAAATTGCACCCTCGATACTATCAGCCGATTTTTCCAAATTGGGAAAAGAAATAGGGGATGTTGAGCGCGGTGGAGCTGATTACATCCACGTGGATGTAATGGATGGGCATTTTGTGCCGAATATTACAATCGGACCTTTAATCGTAGAGGCAATTAGGCCAATAACGAAGCTTCCATTGGACGTTCATTTGATGATTGAAAATGCTGATTTGTATATAGAGGCGTTCGCAAAGGCCGGGGCAAATTATATCACTGTACACTCCGAGGCTTGCCGCCATCTTCATCGTACAATTGCATTTATTAAGTCTTTTGGAGTGAAAGCAGGGGTTGTTTTGAATCCTGCGACACCGGTGGAAAATCTTAAACATATCATTCAAGACATTGATATGGTTTTATTGATGTCGGTAAATCCGGGTTTTGGAGGGCAAAAATTCATTCCCGAAGTATTGCCGAAAATCAGGGCTGTCAAGAAAATGGCGGAAGAAGTCGGAGTCGATATCGAAATTGAAATCGACGGTGGCGTGAATTCAGAAACTGCGAAACTGTGCATCGAAGCAGGTGCGACTGTCCTCGTTGCAGGATCAGCAGTCTTTAATGAACAAGATCGCAAGCAAGCTATTGCAGCATTAAGACCATAAAAAAAGCCGGCAGAGCATGCCGGCTTTTTCCATATTTATTTCATTCTAAAAAATCGGTGGGAGAGATAATCATGATTATAAACATCCTGGCAGGTGGGCCGGAAGAACTTTTACCTGATTTAATGGTTTATTCGAATCACGAGACCATGTGGGTTGGTGTGGATCGAGGTGTATTTGTTCTTCTTTCAAGAGGGATTAATCCTAATATTGCTTTTGGAGATTTTGATTCTGTTACCGATGCAGAGTGGAATCAAATAAACAACAGTGTCGACACATTAAAAAAATACAAGTCCGAGAAGGATGAAACGGATCTTGAACTAGCCTTAAATTGGGCTTTAGAGCAAAATCCATCCGAAATCAGGATGTTTGGCTGCACTGGAGGAAGATTGGATCACTTTCTTGCCAATATGCAAATGTTGGTGAAACCTTTAAACGAACAAAACGAAAGCGAACTATACTTGATTGATAAGCAAAACATCATTTTCATCAAAGGCCCAGGCGAGCATACAATAAAGAATAACTCGGAAATAAAATACGTCTCTTTTCTGCCTTTTTCAATGGATGTGAAGAATTTTTCTCTTAACGGTTTTAAATATCCATTGCTCAATAGACATATTTCGGTCGGATCGACACTATGTATTAGTAATGAACTTATTAGCAATTATGGTACTTTTTCATTTTCCGAAGGCATATTAATAGTTGTAAGGAGCACGGATTAAATTGCTTCTGAAAAATCAAGTACTTATTTATTTGTACCGAATAGGATGATAATGGCACTTGTAAGAGAAGCCGGAGATGTGTGAGATGGTGAGGAGGGACAGTATGAAATTCTATACGATTAAACTGCCAAGGTTTTTAGGCGGACTTGTCCGGGCGATGATTGGTGCATTCAAGAAAAATGAATAAAACGGTTCAGACGATGGTTTGCCTGATATAAAGACAACCTTTCCGGACAGTTGGAGCACCTTCCATGAAGGTGCTTTTATTTTTAAGGAAATGGGTAAACTAAAAAAGAAAAGGCATCCATAAAGGATGCCTAATCATTATTAAACACGTTCCACTTTACCTGATTTTAACGCTCTTGCAGAAACCCAAACACGCTTAGGCTTACCGTCAACAAGAATACGTACTTTTTGAAGGTTAGCACCCCATGTGCGCTTGTTTGCGTTCATAGCGTGGGATCGTGCATTACCAGTGGTTGTTTTCTTACCAGTGATTACACATTTACGTGGCATATTTATTTCCCTCCTTAACTACCAAAAGCTTTCATGCTTTCATAAACATATTCAGATGTTTCCATCCGGCTTCAATAAGAAAAAATGGTCGCCCAAATTTTCTTGCCTAAAGATACCTTAATAATTTATCACACAACCAATGCGATTGCAATAGTAGAAAAGAAAGCTTTCAAGAAAATTACCTTGACATCGTTTGGCTATTCATGGTCTATTGTAAGCAGGGCAAGTATGGCTTTCAAATTCGATGTAATTATAGTAAAATGACAAGTAGCCAAGGAACAATTTCCAAAGGGGGAACGATTCATGTCCATCGAATTGAAAACGAAGTACGGACAAATTGATATTTCAAACGAAGTAATCGCAACCATCGCAGGTGGAGCAGCAATAGATTGCTATGGAATTGTCGGTATGGCCTCAAAAAATCAAATCAAAGATGGCTTTACGGAAATTTTACGAAAAGAAAACTTCACTCGCGGAGTCATTGTCCGCCAGGAAAACGAAGAAGTACATATTGATATGTATATCATTGTCAGCTATGGAACGAAAATTTCTGAAATTGCCCACAACGTGCAATCGAAAGTAAAATACACGCTTGATATGACAGTGGGACTTGCCGTTGAATCGGTAAATATTTACGTGCAGGGCGTTCGTGTAACAAATCCGTAAATTCGGATTACGAGCCTCAGTGAGGAGGAAAGTTTTGTGTCAATAACAGCATTAGACGGAAAACGTTTTGCGGAGATGGTGATTCAAGGTGCGAATCATTTATCGGCAAATGCCAATATGGTTGATGCGTTGAACGTTTTTCCCGTACCCGATGGTGATACCGGAACGAATATGAATTTATCGATGACTTCGGGTGCCAAGGAAGTAAAAAATAATGTGAATGAACATATAGGGAAAGTTGGAATAGCGCTTTCTAAAGGATTGTTGATGGGAGCACGGGGCAATTCCGGTGTTATTCTTTCTCAGCTTTTCCGCGGTTTTTCCAAGGCGATCGAAACAAAAGCAACAATCAACGGCAAAGAATTTGCTGCAGCTTTGGATACAGGAGTGGAAACTGCTTATAAAGCTGTTATGAAGCCTGTTGAAGGAACGATTTTGACGGTTGCAAAGGATTCGGCGAAAAAAGGCGTACTTGCCTCCAAAAAGAGCGATGATATTATCCAAATCATGGAGGAAGTGCTAGAGGAAGCAAAGGCATCTTTAAAGCGGACCCCTGATTTGTTGCCTGTTTTAAAGGAAGTAGGCGTAGTAGACAGCGGCGGACAAGGCCTTGTTTTCGTTTATGAGGGTTTTCTTGCAGAGTTGAAAGGCGAACAATTGCCTGATTCACCAGCTGCACTGCCTTCCATGAACGAATTAGTGAATGCCGAGCACCATAAAAGTGTTCAAAGCCATATGAATACAGAGGATATCGAATTTGGATATTGCACTGAATTTATGGTTAAATTTGAGAGCGACAAAATCGCGAAAAATCCATTCAAGGATGAGAAATTCCGTCAGGATTTGAGTGAATTTGGTGACTCATTATTGGTTATTTCTGATGAAGATGTCGTAAAGGTTCATATTCATTCCGAACAGCCTGGCACAGTGCTTGGTTATGGACAACGTTATGGCAGCCTGATCAATATCAAAATTGAAAATATGCGCCAGCAGCATAGCAATATTGTGGGTGAAATGCAGACTCCTCTAGTTTCGGAAATGCCAAAACAAAACAAGCAGCCACAAGAGTATGGAATTGTCACTGTATCCATGGGTTCAGGCATTGCCGATTTGTTCAGAAGCATTGGTGCTCATGCGGTCATCGAAGGCGGACAGACGATGAACCCAAGCACAGAGGACATCGTAAAGGCGATAAAAGAAGTTAATGCAAAAAATGTATTTATTTTACCAAACAATAAAAACATCATTATGGCAGCACAGCAGGCAGCGGAAGTGTCTGAGGAAAATGTTATCGTAATCGAGTCGAAGACCGTACCACAGGGATTATCGGCTTTGCTTGCTTTTAATCCAGGCGCGAAATTTGAAGCGAATGAAACGTTAATGAACGAAGCATTGAAAAATGTGAAATCGGGTCAAATTACGTTTGCCGTTCGTGATACAAGCATTGATGGTCTTGAAATAAATAAAAATGATTTTATGGGAATATTGGAAAGCAAAATAGTCATTAAAAATACCGACAGGCTAGAGGCGGCGAAAGCGCTGCTTTCCAAGATGCTTGATGCCGATTCCGAAATCTTGACGATTCTTCAAGGTGAAGGAGTAAAGACGGATGAAGTAAATGCTCTCGTTCAATTTGTCGAAGATCATTTCGAGGATGTCGAAGTGGAAATCCATCAAGGAAACCAGCCTCTTTATCCATATATCTTTTCAATTGAATAATCGCTAAAATAGGTAAGTTTTTTATACTGGACCATTTTGACACAAAACGGATAGAATAGAAGGGGGATCCCCCTTCTATTTTTATGTTATGAGGGAGATTTCATTGGAACTTGTAAATGTAGGAAGGGGAGAAACGGTTTGAAATATAAAAGCGTTTTTGACATAATAGGCCCTGTCATGATCGGGCCATCCAGCTCGCACACTGCTGGAGCTGCTAGGATTGGACGAGTGGCAAGAAGCATATTTGGCCGCGAACCGAAGTGGGTAAATATATCCTTATATGGTTCCTTTGCCAAAACATATAAAGGACACGGAACGGATGTTGCGCTCATAGGCGGCATTCTTGATTTTGATACACATGATGAAAGAATCATCCAGGCGATTGAGCTGGCGAAAGAACGAGGAATGAAAATCACCTTCAATGTTGAAGATGCCGTGACAGACCATCCAAACACCGCAAGAGTATTTATAGGCGATGAAAAAGGCGAACTGGAGTTAGTTGGCATTTCCATTGGTGGAGGGAAAATAGAAATTACCGAACTGAACGGTTTTGAATTGAAATTGTCCGGCCATCATCCAGCGATCCTTGTTATCCATAATGATCGGTTTGGTGCAATTGCAGCTGTCGCAAATATTCTTGCGACTCACGAAATTAACATTGGGCATATGGAAGTGTCTAGAAAAGAAAAAGGGAAGTTAGCCCTAATGACAATCGAAGTAGACCATAATATTGGAGAAAATATTCTCCAGGAAATTGATGAGCTTCCCCACGTGTTGAAAGTAACGAGAATTGTCGATTAAATAATTGAAAAACGAGAGTATATGATGTAATAAGGAGGGGGAAGGCAAGTGTTTCGAAATGTTGCGGAGTTAGTCCAAATGGCGAATAGTCAAAATAAGAAAATTTCTGAAATCATGATCGAACAGGAAATAGCTGTAACAGGCAGGTCAAGGGAAGATATACTAGCTTTAATGGAACGTAATCTTCTAATTATGGAAGAAGCGGTGGAAAGAGGTATAAAAGGAGTAAAATCGCATTCCGGTTTAACCGGCGGTGATGCGGTGTTGATGCAAAAATATATTGAAAAGGGAAATTTCCTGACAGGTGAAACGATTCTCGATGCGGTAAGCAAAGCTGTAGCTACAAATGAGGTCAATGCAGCGATGGGCACAATTTGTGCTACTCCTACTGCGGGATCGGCTGGGGTCGTTCCTGGAACATTATTTGCTGTCAAAAAGAAATTGAATCCGACTCGAGATCAAATGATTTCCTTCTTATTTACTTCAGGAGCATTTGGCTTTGTGGTTGCCAATAATGCTTCAATCTCCGGAGCAGCCGGCGGATGTCAGGCGGAAGTAGGATCGGCAGCGGGAATGGCGGCAGCGGCAATTGTTGAAATGGCCGGCGGAACACCAGAACAATGTGCAGAGGCAATGGCGATAACGCTTAAAAATATGCTAGGACTTGTATGTGATCCAGTGGCAGGCTTAGTGGAAGTTCCCTGTGTAAAAAGAAATGCAATGGGAGCTGCAAATGCGATGGTTGCAGCGGATATGGCATTGGCAGGAATTACAAGTCGCATACCTTGCGATGAAGTAATCGATGCCATGTTCAAAATTGGCCAATCCATGCCATCTTCATTAAGAGAAACGGCAGAGGGAGGTTTGGCGGCTACTCCTACAGGTCGGAAACTGGAAGCAAAAATCTTTGGAATGCCGCTTCACGAACGTGAACTCAAATCCTAATCTAAATCAATCCGTTACAATGATTAAGGGAATTGGTGAGGAAAGCGCAGAAGCATTGGCGGAAATGAATATTTTAACGATTAACGATTTATTGGAGCATTTTCCGTATCGATATGAAGATTACCGCCTTCGTGACCTATCGGAAGTAAAACATGAAGAAAAAGTCACGGTAGAAGGGAAGGTTCATAGTGAGCCTTCTCTTGTCTATTATGGACGGAAAAAATCCAAATTGTCGATTCGCCTCCTAGTGGATCGTTATTTAATCCTCGTCACCTTTTTTAATCAGCCGTATTTAAAAAATAAACTGTCAGTAAATGAAACGATTACTGTCACAGGAAAATGGGATCAACATCGACAAGTGATCACTGCAAATGAAATGCATACAGGGTCTTATACACAAAACCATGATTATGAGCCTGTATATACGTTAAAAGGGAAGCTGACGATGAAGGGGATGCGAAAATATATTAAACTTGCATTCAATCAATTTGGAGAACTTTCAGAAGAGAATCTTCCGGCTACATTGCGCGCAAAATATAAACTTCTTAGCCGTTTCGATGCCTTGAAGGCTTTGCATTTCCCACAAGGAATGGAGGATGTCAAACAGTCAAGGCGGCGCTTCGTCTATGAAGAATTTTTGTGTTTCCAATTAAAGATGCAGGCATTAAGGAAATTTGAACGGGAACATTCCCCCGGTTTGCAGCAGAAAATCGATGAAACAAAATTAAATGCGTTTATTGGAAGCTTGCCATTTCCTCTTACGAATGCTCAAAAAAGAGTGGTAAATGAAATTTTGGACGATATGAAATCTCCCTATCGAATGAATCGCTTGCTTCAGGGCGATGTAGGCTCCGGAAAAACGGTTGTCGCTGCCATCAGTTTGTATGGAAGTGTGATAGCAGGCTTTCAAGGAGCACTCATGGTACCTACAGAAATTTTGGCAGAACAACATGCTCAGTCATTGAAAAGCTTATTGGAGCCTTTTTCGGTTCGGTGTGAACTTTTAACAAGTTCAATAAAAGGGAAAAAGCGCAAAGAAATTTTGCAGCAGCTGTCAGAAGGGGAAATCGATGTTTTAATTGGCACTCATGCCTTGATTCAGGATGAAGTTGCCTTCAGGAACTTGGGTTATGTGATTACTGACGAGCAACATCGTTTTGGTGTGGAGCAGCGGAGGGTATTGCGGGAAAAAGGGGAAAATCCCGATGTTTTGTTTATGACTGCGACTCCGATTCCCCGGACGCTAGCGATTACTGCTTTCGGCGAGATGGATGTGTCGATCATCGATGAAATGCCTGCGGGAAGAAAAAGTATTGAAACGTATTGGGCACGGCACGATATGCTTGAGCGTGTTCTTGCCTTCATGGAAAAAGAGCTTCGCAAAGGGCATCAGGCATATGTAATATGCCCCTTGATCGAAGAATCTGAAAAACTCGATTTTCAAAATGCAGTAGAGGTTCACAGCACCCTCAGTTTTCATTTTCAAAATAAGTATAAAGTCGGTTTGATGCATGGGAGATTAAGCTCTGAAGAAAAGGATGCAGCAATGAAATCATTTACGGCAAATGAAATCCAGGTGCTCGTTTCGACTACGGTGGTCGAAGTCGGGGTAAATGTCCCGAATGCGACGATGATGGTCATTTATGATGCTGAGAGATTCGGCCTTTCACAGCTTCATCAGTTGCGCGGGCGTGTCGGCCGGGGAAGTGATCAATCATTTTGCATCCTGCTTGCCGATCCGAAAACGGAAGTCGGGAAAGAAAGAATGAAAATTATGTCAGAAACAAACGATGGTTTTGTATTAAGCGAAAAAGATCTCGAATTGAGGGGCCCGGGCGATTTCTTTGGCAGAAAACAAAGCGGTATACCTGAATTCAAAGTCGCAGATATGGTACATGATTATAGGGCTCTTGAAACCGCAAGGAACGATGCGGCCGTGCTTATCCAGTCAGATGCCTTTTGGAAAGCAGACGAATACGAGAAGCTTCGGAACGAGCTGCTAAAAACAGGTGTTATGGATGGGGAAAAGCTCGATTAAAAGAAAGAAAAGCTTTTTAGCACATTAAAAAATCAGATTGCTTCCTGTACTACAAAGATTACAATAACTACCAATCAAAAAAGTTATGGTTGCAATCCGGTTTTTTAAATTTTATACTACTATTAGTACCTAGTCTTAAGAGCTCGGACGGTGTGTGGGGATGAAATTAAATAAAAAAGAGCGCCAGCAATCATTATCCAAAACGATAAAAGAAAATCCATTTATAACGGATGAAGAGCTTTCGGAAAGGTTTACTGTAAGCGTCCAAACAATCCGTCTCGACAGAATGGAACTGTCAATTCCTGAACTGAGGGAGAGAATTAAAAATGTGGCAGAAAAACGGTTTGAGGATGAAGTCCGGTCTTTGCCCATTGACGAAATAATCGGCGAAATCATTGATATTGAATTGGATAACAGCGCGATTTCCATATTTGATGTTAAAGAAGAACATGTTTTTAAAAGAAATGGGATTGCAAGGGGACATCATGTTTTTGCCCAGGCTAATTCATTGGCTGTCGCAGTTATTAATGATGCCCTGGCACTTACAGCGAAAGCGGATATTCAGTTTAAACGACAGGTAAAGAAAGATGAGCGGGTAGTAGCCAAGGCAAAGGTGTCGAATATTGATGCGGAACATGGCCGGACTACTGTAGAAGTAAATAGTTTCGTTCAAACTGAGCTCGTTTTTATTGGCAAGTTTGAAATGTACCGTTCAAAAAAAGAGCAAAAGGATGCGTGAAAAATGAAACTCGCAATTGATGCAATGGGTGGAGATCATGCACCAAAGGAAATAGTCCTTGGGGCGATGAAAGCCGTTGAAGCTTTTTCAGATATACATATTATACTTGTTGGTGATGAAACAAAAATAAATGAACACTTGTTAAGACATGACCGTATCACCGTTTTGCATACGGACGAAGTGATTTTGGGTACGGATGAACCTGTTCGAGCCGTCAGAAGGAAGAAAAATGCTTCAATGGTTTTGGCTGCTCAACAAGTTGCCGATGGAAAAGCTGATGCGTGCATTTCTGCGGGAAATACAGGAGCATTAATGGCATCCGGCCTGTTCGTAGTCGGACGGATTGAAGGGATCGACCGCCCTGCACTTTCGCCCACGCTTCCGACGATTGACGGTAAGGGTTTTCTTATGCTTGATGTGGGAGCGAATGTTGATGCCAAACCGGAGCACTTGCTCCAATACGCCATCATGGGTGCGATTTATTGCGAAAAGGTTCGAGGAATTGCAAATCCGCGTGTTGGCCTTCTGAACATAGGGACGGAAGAAAAAAAAGGGAACGAATTAACGAGGCAAGCTTTGGAACTGCTCAAAAATGCGAATATCAATTTTATCGGCAATGTCGAATCTCGTGACCTGCTTGAAGGCGCAGCCGATGTCGTCGTTACAGATGGCTTTACAGGAAATATGGTTTTAAAGACAATAGAAGGAACAGCTCTTTCCGTATTTAAAATGCTAAAGACGGCATTGACAAGCAGCTTGAAAAGTAAATTGGCCGCTGCAGTACTTAAACCTGATTTAGTCAAGCTGAAAAATACTATGGACTATTCCGAATACGGAGGAGCTGGGCTATTCGGCTTGAAAGCACCAGTCATAAAGGCTCATGGGTCATCAAATGCGCAGTCAATATTCAGCGCAATCAGGCAAACAAGGGAAATGATTGAAAATGATGTTACAGGCTTAATCGAACAAACGATTAAAAAATTGGATACTGAAATGGACAAAATGTAAAGGGGTGTTTGAATGGGTAAAATTGCATTTTTATTTCCCGGTCAAGGTTCGCAAACGGTAGGAATGGGAAAAAGCTTGGCAGAAAAGCATCCCAGTGTAAAATCAATTTTTGACAAAGCCGACCAAAAGCTGGATTTTTCGCTTAGTGAGCTGATTTTTGAAGGTCCGCAGGAGGATTTGACGAAAACGTTCAATGCGCAGCCTGCATTATTAACCACCAGCATTGCAATGCTGGAGTATTTCAAACAATCAGGCATTCATGCTGATTATGTTGCGGGACATAGCCTTGGTGAATACACTGCGCTCGTGGCAGCTGGAACACTTTCTTTCGAAGATGCCGTGTATGCCGTGAGAAAAAGAGGCGAATTCATGGAAAAGGCCGTCCCAAATGGCGAAGGGACAATGGCGGCGGTTCTCGGCTTAGATCGGGAACGCTTGTCAGAGCTGACAGAAGAAATCACTGAAGCCGGTTTCCCTGTGCAGCTGGCAAACATGAACTGTCCTGGACAAATTGTTATTTCTGGATCTCGCAAGGGTGTCGAGCTCGCAGGGGATAAAGCGAAAGGCGCAGGAGCGAAGCGGGTAATCGCTCTCGAAGTAAGCGGACCTTTTCATTCGAAATTGATGAAGCCGGCATCCAAGGAATTAAATGCCGTATTAAATGAAATCACCGTTAATAATGCAACTATTCCGGTTATCGTAAATGTATCGGCACAGCCTATAACCGGTGCATCAGAAATAAAAGAGAAGTTAGTTGAACAGCTGTACTCCCCTGTTTTATGGGAAGACAGCGTCAAAACAATGCTTTCTTTAGGTGTCGACACATTTATAGAAATCGGACCTGGAAAAGTCCTTTCCGGTTTAGTTAAAAAAATTGATCGGTCCGCAAAAACTTTTTCTGTTTCGGATGAGGAAAGTGCGCTAGCCGTTATGGAAGCGATGAAGGAGGAAATGTGATGAATTTGGAAGGAAAAGCTGTTCTTGTAACGGGGGCGTCTCGCGGGATTGGCCGGGAAATTGCTTTGGAGCTTGCACGCCAGGGCGCGGATGTGGCTGTTAATTTTTCGGGCAGTGAAGCAAAGGCGAATGAAACAGTTGATGAAATTAAGGCCCTTGGCCGTGATGCTTTTGCGATCAAATGTGATGTATCTAACTCGGAATCCGTCACGGAAATGGTGAAAGCTACGATTGAACGCTTTGGGAAACTCGATGTTTTGGTGAACAATGCGGGCATAACGAAGGATAATTTGTTGATGCGGATGAAGGAAGAGGAATGGGACAGCGTAATCAATATTAACCTGAAGGGCGTTTTTCTTTGCACTAAGGCGGTCACACGCCAAATGATGAAGCAACGCAGCGGAAGAATCATAAATATTGCATCCATCGTGGGAGTCAGTGGAAATCCGGGCCAGGCTAATTATGTTGCTGCGAAGGCGGGAGTGATCGGCTTAACGAAAACGACCGCCAAAGAATTGGCATCTCGCCATATTACGGTAAATGCAATCGCACCTGGATTTATTTCAACAGATATGACTGAAAAGCTTACTGAGGAAGTAAAAGTGGAAATGATGAAAATCATACCTTTGGCAAGATTTGGGGAACCTAAAGATATCGCCAAAGCAACGGCATTTTTGGCTTCTGACGATAGTTCATATATTACTGGGCAAACGATTCATATCGACGGTGGAATGGTAATGTAACATTTCTTTAAACAATTCGTTTATTATTTTGGCATTATACTCTATAATAGCTTGAGGGGAGGTGAACAAGCATGACAGATGTATTAGAACGCGTAACAAAAATCATCGTAGACCGCCTTGGTGTTGATGAATCTCAAGTTAAGCTTGAAGCTTCGTTTAAAGAGGATCTCGGTGCGGATTCCCTTGATGTAGTTGAATTAGTAATGGAAT
>JAUZPT010000290.1 GCA_030705745.1 Bacillota bacterium
AGCGATCGCGCGGTTTCGATATCCCTTTGAATCAGCCGTATATTTATGGCCATCATCATCGATATTCATCGAATGAACATATAGGAAATCCGGTTCATACGTGTCGAGAAGAAAATTAGCGTCCGAAAACAAATGTGTGTCCGGATAGTGATCTTCCCAATAAAAAATACCTCGCTCGATCGGTTTATCCGTTTCTAGCTGAATGCGATCTGTCATCGGGTTAAAGGGAGCTGAATTGTACAGCTCGCTCACCCAATAATAAGAGGCTGTCGCATTTTTCAATCCATTCTTTTTTGTTAAGTGAAATAAACTTTCCTGATGCGACAATCGTACTGTTTGATTCGTCGTGATTCCATTTTTGTAGGCAGGTGTCCCCGTTAACAACACCTCATACAGCGGCCGTGATAGGCTTGGTAGTTCCGATTTCACTTTATATCTAGCTGCTATTCCTTTTTCAACCAGATGGTGCATATATCCCATCTGCGAAACGGCTGTATCATAGCGCAAGCCGTCCAGCATGATGAACGCAAGCTTATTTGACATTGATTAATACCTTCTCAGGCCATAATTGCAACAATTGCTGGGTTGACTGTTGCCATGCCTTCGCATCTTGAACAGGCTTAGCATTTTTGTACATATCGCTTGGAAGCAGCTTCGCCTTAGCATCATCCGGCAATTTCACATTTTCACGAATCGGGCGGGCATACCCACGAGCAAGATTCGCCTGACCTGCATCGGATAAAATATATTCACGTGCAAGCTTTGCAGCATTCGGATGCTTCGCATTTTTGTTAATCACTGTGCAATAGCCCGAAACTACAGAGGCTTCTTCCGGAATCACCACATCAAAACGATTTTTATCAATTTGATCACGATAGCCTAGTGCATTGAAATCCCAAACAATGGCTACGTCCACCTCTCCTTTTTCTAGATCAGGTATCTTAGGGTCGGTCGTTTGCAAGCGTCCTTGTTTTGCAAGCTTCGCAAAGAAATCAATCCCGGGTTGAATATTCTTTTCATCGCCACCGTGCGCCAACGCTGCTGCCAATACACCAAACTGCGCCTGGCTCGCTTTTAAAACATCCCCGATTCTTACTTTGTAATTTCCGTTTTCAATGTCCTTCCATGATTTCGGAGGGTTTTTGACATTGTTTTTATCCGTAATAAAGGCAATGGTACCGGTATAACCAATAATCCAATTGCCGTCCTTATCCTTAGCCCAATCCGGAATATCATTCCAGTGTGACGTTTTATAAGGGAGAGTCAGCCCCTTTTGTACTGCTAACGGCCCAAATGCCGCTCCGACATCGCCGATATCCGCAGTCGCGTTGTCTTTCTCTGATTCAAACTTGGCTAGTTCCTCTGCACTGGACATATCTGTATCTGTATGTTTTATCGTATATTTTGATTGAAGATCATCCCATGTACCCTTCCAGTTTGCCCATGTATCCGGCATTCCGACTGAATCCACTTCTCCCTCTTTCTTTGCCTTCTTCGTGATTTCCGCCAACGAAAGATTTGAGGATGCAGCATTACTATTCTTTTTTTCATCCTTGCTTGTACACCCTGCCATAAGGGAAACAGATAGAATACCCGCCGTTGCCAATTTCAACATCGTGCTACTTTTCATTGGAACGTTCCTCCTGAATTCGTTTTGTTTGTTTTTGTTTTACACTTATCATCATAAAAACCAAAGGCACAGAAGGCTTTAACCAAAAGTCACAATTCCATCAACTCACTGTTAAGAGATTTCAAATTGATTCGACAGGTAGACATCCACTCCTATTATTAAAAATAGATTGATATGTTACTAATACAGCTTATGTACTAATCTTTGTTTTAAGAGCAAACTTTATTTTAAAAAGAAACAATAATTTAGTGAGAAGGAGAATGCTATATTTAAATAATCAATAAATCATTGCAGGAAATCGTATTTTATTAGCTACTGTTGAAGGTAAAGAACAAAAAACCATCCGACAGTTGTCAGATGGCTAATTTTTTACATAATTACGATATTACTTCATCTTCAAATTTACCTTCTTGATATTTCTACCCCAATTGCTTCATAATCCGCTGACGTTTTTCAAAAGTGGCTATTTTTGTTATTCCTTTATTCAGAAGAGTTTCTGTGTTTATGTCTACATACGCCCCAATGTCGTCTGGGAAATGGGAATCAGAAGAAGTAGTGAAAATGACGCCTTCACGTATTAAAACATCTAAAAATGCAGGACTCGGGCACATCTCCTTCACAGGATAACGATAATAGAGGCCGGCATTGATTTCTGTCGCCGTATCCGTTTCTACTAGGGCCTTGGCAATTTTCTCGTAATGGGCCGTAAGAAGGGGTTCGTCTGGCCGATGTGTAAAAACCTTTAAGTTATCTAAATGAGCGACAAAATTAAAAATATTACTGCGTATCGCCTTCTCTACCTCTTCGAAAAAATCACGATACAATTTTTCCAAATTATAATGCTCAAATCGATCCTGAGTATCCGGATTATCAAAACCCCACCCATATATATAATGAATAGATCCTATAACATAGTCCCACTCATAACTACTGAGTAGCTCCTGCAGCTCCTTTTCGCTTCCAGAAAAATAATCTGCCTCAATTCCCAATCGAAGGGTAACTCCTTCGGCTGCCCAGCGTGGTTTGGCGTCGGTTATCGCCTTGACGAAATCCCCCATTGATTCTGTCATCACCTGGTCAAGCCAGATCCGCTGTTTTTGGCCGATATGAGTATCGCTTAAATCAAGATTTTCCTCAAAATAAGCTCTCGTTTCTTTAAAGCGATACAGATGATCAACGATTCCAACCTCGCACAATCCTTTTCTTTTTGCCTCAAGCAAATACAAATCGAGCCAGGATGAATCATACGCCCCTATTCTCATTCGTTCATTTAATCGTTCCATGCTTTTTGTCAGCCATTCCCGTGTATGCCGCTTTTCGTTCAGAGGGCGGAAATGGTCAAGCGCTTGATTTGTCCGATCAAGCCAACGCAATGAATAAGGTCCTTCTTCAAGATGTAAATGATAGTCAACTTTCATGTTGTATCCCACCTTTTGTTGTAATCCACTGCAGCATTGTGTCTAAATGTTTTTCTTTCCACGCACTTGGCATATCGTGATTACAAATCACATAATCTACCGTCGTTAATGAACAAATTTTATAAAAAGATTGAAGATCGATTTTCGAAGAATCAGAGAGAAGAAAAACTTGGTTTGCCCGATCCACCATTGCCGCCGAAACCAGGCATTCTTCAAAATCGTAATCGCTCACATCCGTAATGGTCATTCCTCCACAAGATAGAAAGACTTTATCAAAACGGAATGCCTCG
Organism: Bacillota bacterium; assembly: GCA_030705745.1. GTDB lineage: Bacteria > Bacillota > Bacilli > Bacillales > Cytobacillaceae > Neobacillus_A. Next base: position 3,339 of record JAUZPT010000290.1, read on the forward strand.
AGCATCTTGCAGGTCAAAGAACCGACAATCGATTTTTGTGCCGGGTTTGTAACGCCTCCGAGCACAATGACTTTTCCGTCAAATTCCCTATTTTCTAAGCGGCGATTCAATACTTCTGCTGCTGCAAGAGAATTCGTCACAATGGTGACTCCATACACACCAGAAATCGCACCTGCCAGATGAATGGTTGTTGTCCCGACATCTAACATGACAGTATCCCCGTTTTGAATGAACTCTGCCGCTTTCTTGCCAATTGCCTTTTTGTCATCCGATTTCACATTCATTTTTTTCAAAAAATGAGGCTCACTCTTCGTCTGATGATATTTAACGGCACCTCCGTGCACACGTTGAAGCTTTTTCTCTTTTTCCAGAGTATCTAAATCACGCCTTATAGTTTCAGGGGTTACACCCAAGTCTTTGGCAAGGTTTGTTACTAAAATTTTTTTCTCTTTTTCCAGCAGGTCTAAAATGTATTCCTGACGTTCGGTAAATAGCACGTTCATGTCAGAGGAATCACATCCTTTTTATTAAGATAAAGTGTTTTCCATTCGCCCTCCTGCACATCCTCATGCGATTTGTGCAAATGTTCCGCTGATACGATCACCCCGTTGGAAACCAATTCATATCGAGTTATATTTCCGAGCATCATTACCTTCTCAATTTTACCCGTAAATTCATAGCTATCCGCTCCCTTTTCTGAACTGAGTACTTCTGGACGGACTGCATACAAATCCTGCGTAAATTGCTGCTTATTCCCGAGTAATAGCAATAGCTGTTCCATTGTAAATACATTATAGTTTCCAATGAATCTTGCAACGAATTCGTTTGCTGGTTTTGTATATATTTCGTGTGGTGTACCGCTTTGCGCAATGTAACCTGCATTTAAAATGTAAATTCGGTCACTGACAGCTAACGCTTCTTCTTGATCATGTGTGACAAGAACTGTGGTCATATTTAGTTCTTGCTGAATCGAACGGAGCTGTTTTTGCAAATTTTTACGAATTTGCGCATCGAGCGCACTTAGTGGTTCGTCGAGCAGCAACACTTTTGGCTCAGTGACC
>JAUZPT010000291.1 GCA_030705745.1 Bacillota bacterium
TCAGAAAGAACTTGAGCAATACGGCTTTCTTGGCGTTCCTGTCACTGTGTACGGTGATAAGACAATTAAGGGATTTACGAACGAGTTAAAGGAATTAATGGAGGAGGCAAAAATGTAAGGTAAGAACCACCAGTAATCATTCTTTAATAAAGGACGCGATCCAAAAAAGGATGATAAAGACTGAAGAAATAAAACTCAAGGGGAACTATTTTATGTATCAAACTTTTACACTGAAAGAGAAAATCAAGCAGATTTTGACATTATTGCTGCCTATATTAATTACTCAGCTTGGCATGTTCTCAATGGTTTTTTTTAACACGATAATGTCCGGGAAGTATAGTTCTGCTGATCTAGCGGGTGTGGCAATTGCAAGCTCGATCTGGAGTCCAATTTTTACAGGATTAAGCGGCATTTTGTTAGCCGTATCACCGATCGCCGCCCAGAGGTTTGGCGAAAAGAAACATAGTGAGGTATCGTCCGTTTTAATACACGGAATTTATTTGGCATTTATCATTGGAATATGTGTCATTCTGCTTGGAACGGCATTTTTAACTCCCTTATTACAAAAAATGAATCTACCTGTAAGTGTTCAAACAATAGCTCATGGCAATTTGGAAGGATTGGCTTTTGGTATTGTCCCATTATTTGTTTTCAATGTATTGCGTTCCTTTATTTATGCGTTAGGAAAAACGCGTATCGTGATGATTATTCTCCTTAGTTCACTTCCGATCAATTTCTTTTTAAACTACGTGCTGATTTTTGGACATTGGGGTTTTCCAGAACTCGGCGGGGTAGGTGCAGGATATGCGACGTCTTTCACGTATTGGGTCATTGCCGGAATCACTGCATTCATCATAAAAACGCAAACTCCTTTTTCGGATTATTTTTCAATATCGGAATTCAAACAATTTTCATTGAAACAAAGTAAGGAAATCCTGAAAATCGGGGTGCCAATGGGCCTTTCGACTTTTTTTGAAACAAGCATGTTTGCGGTCGTGACGATCTTAATCAGCAAATATACGATCTCGACGATTGCTGCATATCAATCTGCGCTTAATATCGTTTCATTTCTGTATATGATTCCGATCAGCATTACGATGGCTCAGACGGTGCTCGTCGGCTTTGAAGTAGGGGCAAAGCGGTACCACGACGCGAAAACGTATAGCTGGCTTGGAATTTTCCTTTCGCTCTTGATTGCCGGGGCTACTGGAATTATCGTCGTACTGTTCCGCTACAATGTGGCCGCGCTGTATTCAAATGAAAGTGCCGTCATCAATATTACCGCGAATTTTTTAGTTTATGCGCTGTTTTTTCAGCTCTGTGACGCCCTCCAGGCAACGGCCCAAGCCGCACTTAGAGGATACAAAGATGTGAACCTTGCTTTTATCATGACCCTCATCGCGTATTGGCTTTTTTGTCTGCCCATCGGTTATTCTCTTGCCCATTTCACAAGGCTCGGCGCATCGGGCTATTGGCTCGGGTTAACGATCGGACTGCTTGCAGCGGGAGTCGCCTTATCTTTAAGATTAATCTATATTCAAAGAAAACGGTTTGCAAGTAGCGAAATAAGCGCAATTGCCTAAGTAAAGGTGCCTGACCCCCAATGCATTAATGTGTTAACGCGCCTGGGGTCAGGCACCTTTTTGGTATAATTTTTGAGTTTTCTGATAAAATGGAAACAAGTATCTCTTAAAAGGTGGAAAGTATGAAATGCCATGTCTTAATTAAGGGTGATTAATTTGAAAAACATTTTCCGTATGCTACTATTGTTTATTTTTATTTTCACATTATGCAGCTGTTCTTTGGGTGGATATCCGGTTAATGGAACAAAACCTGTAGAGAAGGTACATGAAAAAAATGTGAAACAAGATACAGGCAAGTTGAAGATTACGGAAAAGGCGCCGTTGCCAATAGTGGAAAAGAAACAAGTAGACGCTGCTAACAAGCCGATGGCTTTATACAGGGGACCTATTGAGCATATTTTTTTTCATCCTTTAGTTGTGTACCCACAATTAGCATTTGATGGGGATAGATTGGCTAAGGGATATAATGACTGGTTTGTAACTGTTAATGAGTTTAATAAAATCATCCAATCTCTTTATCAACGAAATTATATTTTAGTGAAAATGAGTGATTTATTTGAGGAAAGAGATAGCAATGGCAAAAAACAATTAATAAAAAAGGAATTAAAACTTCCGATAGGAAAGAAACCGTTAATTATTTCAGTAGATGACATAAATTATTACCCCTATATGCTTGAGAACGGAAATGCTTATAAGCTGATTATTGATCAAAGAGGAAAGATCGCGACTTATTCAAAAGACCCTAATGGCAAAGAAGTAGTTTCAGAGGACAATGAAATTGTTCCAATTTTAAATCAGTTTATTCGTATTCATCCAGACTTTTCGTTAAATGGCGCAAAAGGTATCCTAGCATTGACTGGATATGAAGGGGTATTGGGATATCGTACAAATAACATTGCTTCCCCTAACTATAAGCAAGAAAAAGAGGGTGCATTAAAAGTCATCACCAAGTTAAAGGCAGATGGATGGGAATTCGCATCACATGGTTATGGACACTTAAACACAAAGACAATTAGTTTGAACAGATTAAAAGAAGATACGAATAGATGGTTAAAGGAAGTAGAACCGCTAATTGGGCAGACCAAGATATACATCTATCCATTTGGAAGCAGTGTGTTACCGAAGGATCCGAAATTCAAGCTTTTGGAAGGCCAAGGCTTTAACGTGTTTTGTTCAGTAGGACCGAATCCCTACTTGTCCTTTACAAATGAATACGCCATGATGGACCGGGTTCATATTGATGGAATCGCTTTGGAAACACAAAAACGAATTGTGAATCGTTTCTTTGATAGTTCCACAATTCTTGATCAAGCAAGGTTTGCGCATAAATAAAATAAAAGGGGCCTGACCCCCGCTGCGTTAATGTGTTTACGCAGTGGGGGTCAGGCCCCCACGTTGCTAACGCGTTAAATTGTTGGGGGTCAGGCACCATTCTTCGGCACTATTCTTTTAGCAATATACTTCAACGAAATGCATAGGATTCAGCTTTTCACCTGTCACGCGCTGAATTTTTTCATTCCAGCTATACAATGCGCCTGGTTGAAAGAATGATTCAATCAGCAATTTACCAGCTTCTTTTGTGAAGAATTCGGGAGACACGGAAGCTTCAATATGGCGGAGAAGCTGTGCGGCCATCAATTCGCCGAGCAAATAATTCTGATAATACACAGGCGCAAGCGTAAAGTGGATTTTCGCCGCCCAATCTGGGTTATCGGTATTATCTGGCGGAGTAACCAACTGAATTTCCTGAACGGTTTTCCACCAAAGCTTGTTTAAATCCTGGTCAGGATTTTCATACAGTTCTTTTTCAAAAAAGACAAAGGTGATGATCCATCGCGCTGAAATTAACATTTGCAGCTGCTGATATTTGTGCAATTCCGGCTTCAATTCGTCAATGGTTTCCTCGTCAACATTTAAAAACTTCGTCAGCCAGCGAGGATCTTTGCCCATTTTGCCGAAAAGCATAGCGATCGATTCGGTTGTTAATGTATGGCTAGGTGTTCGTAGATTGAAAGGCAGATTTGCATCAATATATTTAAAATAAGCCGCATGCCCGAATTCATGTAAGTTGGTTTCCATCCAGTAAGAGCTATCGGTTAGATTGCATAACACGCGTACATCGCCTTCACGGTCCATATCCGTGCAAAAGGCCGTCGGATTTTTCTTTTCCCGAGGAAATAAATCACTTTTTTCATACAAATCGGAAATCTCGATTCCCATTTCCTCAAATGTGTCGGTCGTCAACTGGAGTAGGTCTTTTCCTTCAAAATAAGGATCTAGATGGGTCGTTTCCGAGGCAGGCGCTTCCTGGAAAAAAGGATCGACATAATGCCATGGGCGAATGTCCTCTGCAGAAATACCGAATTTATCAGCCAGTCTTTCATCAAGCTCCTGCTTCATGGAGCGATACGTTTCATCTGATTGCTCAATCAAATTTTGAAAAATCGAAAATACTTCTTTTCGATCCAGTTCCTGCAGTTCAAAGCTCATTTCATAGTGGTTTTCGTAGCCCAATGCTCTGGCCGCTTCATTCCTCTTTTTCACCAGTTCAAGCAAGCCTTTCTCAACGACTTTCCCAACCTCTTTGCTAGCAAACCAAACCTTTTTACGGAGCTCCTGGTCATCGCTGTTAAGAAGAACATAGCGGATTTCATTCGCTGAATACTTTTTTCCATCTACCTCTGGTGAAAATGTGTTAAAGAGGTGATTGAGCTCGGACCAACGCTTAGCCATATCAGCAAGCATTTCTTCAGGAAGCTGATTTTCTTTCATGCTATCCAAAAAAAGCTCAAGTTGGCGCTTTTGTAATTCA
>JAUZPT010000292.1 GCA_030705745.1 Bacillota bacterium
AGAAGAACGCGCAAAAGAGCGGGATTATTTAGAAAAAAGAGCGTCAGTAGAAGCGAGGATTCAAGAGCTTAAAAGATAATTCTAGTTTAAAGGCGAATCCCTAAAAGGATTCGTCTTCCCTGTATGGGGACCAAAGATACAGGAGGATAATACGATGTTTGTTACATATGAAGAAGCGCTTGAATGGATTCATTCACGTCTTAGGCTCGGCATAAAACCAGGCCTTAAAAGAATGGAAGTAATGATGAATATGCTCGGTCACCCTGAGAAGGATTTGAAAACGGTTCATGTCGGAGGAACGAATGGAAAGGGCTCGACGGTTACGTATCTCCGTTCGATTTTGCAGGAAGCAAACTACAGCGTCGGAACATTTACTTCTCCCTACATAGAGCATTTTAACGAACGGATTAGTGTGGATGGTATTCCTATCTCGGATCGAGAAATAATGGAACTTGTGAATGTGATTTATCCGCTTGCTGTGGAACTGGAAGATTCAGAATGGGGCGGACCGACAGAATTTGAAGTCATTACGGCTATGTCTATGTATTATTTTTCAAAAGTAAGGCCGGTGGATGTGGTCATTTATGAAGTGGGACTTGGTGGAAGATTCGATTCGACAAACATCATTTCTCCATTGTTGTCCATCATCACGAATATCGGTCTCGATCATACGAATATCCTCGGTGAAACGCATGAGAAAATTGCCTTTGAAAAAGCGGGTATTATTAAAAGGAACACTCCGATTATAACTGGAGTAAGTCAACAGGATGCCTTGAACGTCATCGAAAAACAAGCGAACGAAATGGAAGCTCAGCTGTTCAGATTGATTCATGATATCGTAGTTTACGATCATTCAAGCCTGCCACGAGGAGAATCCTTTTCGCTAAAAACACCATGGGGAAAGATGGAGAATCTTGCAATTAGCATGATTGGGTACCACCAGACGGAAAATGCGGCGCTTGCCATTTCGGCTGCTCGTTATTTGACCGTTGAATGCTCTTTTAACATTGGAGAGGCTGAAATCCGGAAAGGTTTGGAAAGTTCCTATTGGCCTGGAAGATTCGAGATTCTTAATGATAAACCGGAAATTATTATTGACGGGGCGCATAATGAAGAGGGAATTACTGTACTCGTAAATGAATTGAAAAATAGATATGGTGACAAAAAAATTCATATTATGTTTGCAGCACTTAAAGATAAAAAATTGGATAAAATGATCGAACAATTGGACGAAATTGCTTATAAAATTATGTTCGTGTCTTTCGATTTTCCAAGAGCTGCAAGAGCGGCGGAATTGTCCGACTTAAGTCAGTCTGAAAACAAAAGAGCGTTTGAAGATTGGCAAACAGTATTAAATCAGGAAATTGTCGAGCTTGGCTTGGACGAAATTCTGGTTGTTACGGGTTCTCTATACTTCATTTCGACGATAAAACCACACTTGTGCAAATTTTTTAAAAAATAAGACGATTATCCTGTGACAAATATATTTATCTCTGTTAGAATTATTTTAATCTATGTGACTATTGAACTAAAATCATTGTTGGAGGGATGAGTCGATGCGTAATCCTGAGAAAGTAAAAAAAATCGTGTTGCTCATCTGGTTTCTTTTGGTACCTGCAGGACTTGTGCTTACTTATATTGCATACCCTCCACATTTTCATGTATCGGCTTTGGAAATTTTCTCGTACTTGTTTTTGGCTTGTGTCGTGGCGGCAATGCCACTTGTTATTAACAATACGCCAATTTTTTTATTGCAATGGGTTTCTATGGCAGTTTTATTAAGATTTGGATTGTTTATGGAAATCGTTTTTGTACAGGTTGCCGTAGTTGTCGTCTTAACGAAAATTCGTGTCCCAAAAGAAGAATTCTACCGGTTCCCGCTTAATTTCAGCATGTTTTTTATTGTTTCTTTCCTGAGTGGGTCGATATACTATTTGCTTGGCGGTAAAACCGGAGAGCATATCCTTCATGGACCTCTAGCCATTTTTCTTGCAGTTTTGTATGCGGTAATGAATTACGCGTTTAATCAAATTATTTTATCCGTGATTATTTACTTTAAATATAATGGCAAACAGTCTTTCTTCGGCATGGATTTTGTTTGGGAAACGGTGACGACCTTCATCACTTTTCCAATTGGTTTTGTTTTGTACATGCTTTACGCAGAGGTTGGTATTTTGGCACTATTTTTCGTAGGGCTTCCTTTTGCAAGTTTATCTATTATACTAAGCCTTTACCATTCGAGCCAAAAGGTGAATATTTATTTGCAAAAAGCAACCGAGATTGGTCATCAATTGGCAGAGCGGGTTCGTATAAAAGAAGTAATGGATTTGTTTATCCAAAAGCTGATGGAAATGCTTCCGGTTGATTATGCCTATATTCTTGATGTCGTTGATCAAAAAGAGCTGAAAATAATCCGCCATATAGAAAAGGGTGAGGTCAAGCCAAACACTATACCTTCATTAAGGAAAAACGAAGGTATTAGCGGCATTGTATGGGCAAACAGAAAGGCAATCCTTTATAAGATGAGAAAGGATTGGAAAAATATCACTTCCGGATATATTCCTGAGGATGCAGAAAGCGTTTTAAGTGTTCCTATTGTTAGAAATAACCAAGTTGTGGGCGTTCTTGTTCTTGCATCAAGAAAAAAACGTGCATACGAAAAATCACAATTGATGATTGTTGATATACTGTGCTCGCATTTTGCGGTAGCAATTGAAAATGCACGCCATTATGAAATGACAAAGGAAAATAGTGAACGCTGTTCCTTAACAAAACTGTATAATTATCGTTTTTTTGAAACGATGCTGACAGAAGAATTTACTAAGCTTCATCTTTTCGAGCGAAAACTTTTATCGTTAATTATTCTTGATATTGACCATTTTAAAGCAGTGAATGATACATACGGGCACCAAAGCGGTAATGAAATACTAATCGAGTTGGCGAACCGCCTTCAGGAAATAGCAGGTGACAGGGGAACCGTAGCCAGATATGGTGGAGAGGAATTTGTCATTCTCTTACCTGATATGGAAAAAGATACGGCTTATGAATTGGCGGAACATATCAGGCAAGCGATTGCCAATCGTCCATTCACTCTTAAGGAGCATTTGGAGGAAGAAAAACAGATGCTTCTAGTTAGAATAACCGCTTCCATTGGAGTCGCCACGGCACCTCAGGATGCAGATGATTCCCTCTCATTAATCCGCCATGCAGACAGAGCCTTATATGTTGGTGCGAAAAGGGCTGGACGCAATCGGGTGGCTGAATATGTGAAATAAAAAACGTTGGTCCGTTATTGATGGACCAACGTTTTTTATTTTGATTAATATTGTACATTAATTCCACTGTTACTGTCGATTCCCCATCCTCTTATCGCTGTATTGGCGCAGCTATTTGTAGGCAAGGGATAATTAATTAATTTATTTTGGGCGTTTACTAGATAAGTATCACCACTAATGCATAGATTATATGCATTACCAGTGGGGTCGTCCATCGGAGATTGAAAAATAGCATCTCCACTAATAGTAACATTAGCAGATCCTTGTAAATATAATGATTTGCCGATGAACGCATCTCCCTGAACAGTTAGCGAACGATTTCCTTGAATCTGAATATCGTTAGTGAAGTAGGTCGAAGAAGTATAAGTTGCATCTTTATTTTGCGCTGTTAAGGCTACAGGATTGGATTCTGTTAATGAAAAAGACGTGGAGGCCGGGGCAGTTTGCCCGATTTTCCCCTTAGCTGCTGTTTTTTGAATGGTAATTTTCCCTGATAGGGTAACTGTGTCCTTCGCCGTTTGGCCTTTACTAGTGAAATTAACCACAATATAGTTGGCATTTGATTCATCTAGGCTAGTGAAGGTAACAGTATAAGTTTTATCCGTTTCAATAGTGTTTAGTTGTTTATATCCTATTTTCAATTCATTGTTCCCTTTTACTGATGCAAGAAAACTGCTGTCATACCAGTTATTTAAATCTGTTTGTGTAGCATTTTTATGGCTGTTTTTATAGGAGTCAGTGCTGTTTTGGGCTGTTGTGTTGGCAGCAGCAGTTAACCGGTCCAGTACTGATTTATAATAAGTAATCCCCATTTCAGCAATGTCTGTTGCTTTATTTCTCTCATCTGATTTATTGAATTGCAAACGGGCGGAAATTGCCATTCCGCTTAACGCCATTGCAAATATGAAAATAACAGACATCATGATCATTACGAGAATTAAAGTATATCCTCTTTCGTTTTTCAGTTGGTTCTACCTCCTAATATCGCTTTATAATTGTGTCTACTGCGTAGGATTGTCCCCATTTATCGGTGAGTTTAATGTATACATGTAAGGGTGAGGAGGCATCGATTGTTATTTCTCCCGAAAAAACTTTGTAATCGGGATACCCAGCTTGCAT
>JAUZPT010000293.1 GCA_030705745.1 Bacillota bacterium
GTAATTATTTGAATTCATGTCACCCAGAATAGGGCTCTTTTGGTGGCGTACATAGCCATAATTATTACTTACATTTCGGATTCCACGTGATTCACTTTCATTGTAAAGCTCTGTACGCTTATTGTTGACATTGATCGTACTGCCGCTCTCTTTGTAAACATCACGGCTATCCTGGCTTGCGCATCCAGCAGCTGTAATGATGGTAAGAACGGCGGGAAGTAAGAGTAATTTTCTCAATGTTTTCACCCCCTCTTGTTTAGAATGACCAGATCCAGTTTTTTTTCACTTAGAAATTGATGGAGAATAAGTTATAATAAAAAAAAGAGCTGGAAAATAGAGGTGGAAAGATGATTACTGTTAATAACATTACGTATGAAATGGTTGAAGAACATAGAAATGGTTACAATGAAGAGGCATTTAAGGCTCGCTACAGTGATATTTTATCGCGGTATGATTATATTGTCGGGGATTGGGGTTATGGCCAGCTTCGGCTAAGGGGGTTTTTTGAAGACCAAAATCAAAAAGCATCCTTTGATACAAAAATCAGCACGTTGAGCGAATATTTGTATGAGTATTGCAACTTTGGCTGTGCATATTTTGTTATAAAAAAAGTAAAAAAATAAATAATAAAGAGCCAGCGCCTGAATGCTGGCTCTTTATCCTTAATTACTGATAGTTTTTGTATGGAGGCTGTTCGGATTTGCCTGGGTCGTCATGAGTTGGATGTGCTCCGTCCATCTGGCGTGGCAAATTCTGATGCAATGATTTATTTTCATAATTGAAGGCGCTGTAATACCTTTGTCCTTCCTCCCATGGCGTGCTTTTGTTTTCAACGGGAGCGTTTTTTCTGATGGGAGAACCATATGGACCTTCGGGCAAGGATTCTGGAATTAAATAATCCTGCTGTTTTTCGACATTTGCGAAATCGGAATAATCCTCAGATTCTTTATTTGACATGTTTTCACTCCTAACCGAGTTTTCGTTAGTATGTCTTCTGAAGTGAAAAAACATGAGAAAAAAGAAACGATTTATATAAGTTCAAGCAAGAATGAACGAAGATCCGCCGCATCTTCTTCATTTAGTTGAAAGGCGTATTCCAAATAGCCTTCTTCCTGCAAATCATCAGGACCGATAATGGCAAAACGGCTTCCTTGCATATCTAGTACAAGATGCTTTCCGTAATGGCGGTCTGTTTGGGTGATCGCCAGGTCAAAGCGCTGATTTTCACCTAAAAAGCTGATGAATCTTGTTTTTGTATCTTCTTTATCATCATATAAATAAAAGCGTTCCGTCATTTTTTAACCCCTTTGCTATGTGTAGTTCTAGGTATCCAATGTTATTTTATCAAATTTAAGTAACATTGGGCAGTCAAAGAATTGCGTATTATATTTAAAAAATTTCTTCTATGTGAAAAACGACGAATGCTGTAGAATTATGGTACAATGGAATCATTGAATGTATGTTGACTTCTGAGAGGAATGAAAAGAATGGTCCACCGTTATTTGGAGAATGCCAAAAAAATTATTCAGTGGGGAAAAATCGTTCTACCTCTTTCGTCCATGCGTTTTTACCCTCCACAATTTATCTTAAGAAATCCTGTCGTGGCAGGGGTCAAATTGGCATTTAATGAGGGTTATGAAGTAGCAGTAATTATATTTAATATAAAAAATATTAATGAATTGGCCGATCAGCTTGGACAATTTCATTTTCATCCCTTTATGAAGAAAATGAAAAAGTATTTTCGGCATGTAATTGAATCGGAAATTCCAAAAGATAATGTCATTACACTTCATGATTTTCATGGCGATGGATTGACGCTCTCCATCAAAGTCGATCATGAACGGCATTATATTTCTGAAATAGACTTATTAATGAAAAATATTACAAGTGAAGTTGTACGGAATTTACATTTTGAATATCCCGCTGTTTCGCTTACATTTGAGACAGGTTTTATGTTTATCGAGAAAAAGCATTACTCCATTCAAGAAGCCGTGATGAAAGCACAGCAGCAAGCCATTGCCATGGCAGAGAAACGGGTCGATTCTGAATTTAATGAAATGCTCTTTACGATGAGACGAATTGTTTCTGAAAAGAACATCAAATTACTGGCCCAACCCATTATTGATGTGGCAAGCGGAAAAGTACACGCATGGGAAATGCTGGCGCGCGGGCCAAAAGGAACGGTTTTGGAAAGTCCTCTCCCATTGTTTTCAGTTGCCAGGCAAACGGGGCTACTATATGACCTTGAAATGATCGTCCTTGAAAAAACGCTCAGGCAAATTAAAACGCTCGAGTGCCACCAGGACATCTTTGTCAATTGTACACCGTTGACGCTCGGAAATATGAGGTTCATTCGGGATGTAAAAAAATTAATGCAGCAATATAAGAATATCTCACCTACCCAAATTACCTTTGAAATAACCGAGCGTGATTCGATCGAGGAAATAAAGGATTTCATTTATAACATTAAACTTTTGCGATTAATGGGCTTTAAAATTGCGGTGGATGATACGGGTGCCGGGTATGCGAGCCTAAATACGATTAGCGAAATCATGCCGGATATCATTAAAATCGATCGCTCCGTCATTCAGAACATAGATAAAAATTCGGTGAAGGAGTCAATGTTGAAAGGGCTGCTCCTCGTTGCCAGGGAAGCAGGTTCCCTTGTTGTCGCCGAAGGAATTGAAAGCCAAGAAGAGGCATTGGTTCTTACACGGAATAACGTTGATTTGGCTCAAGGGTTTTATTATGCACGCCCTTCTGTCATGGTGAAAAGTGTGGCAACTTAAACAAGTAGAGGAAGTGTTTTTAATGTACTTTGTTGATCGGGAGAAAATTGAAGAAACACTAGTCTATTTCGAACAGCTTCTCTCTCTTTTTATCCAGCAGCACTCTTGGGAAACATTGATGGATAAATTGGCGCTGGAACGTCTATGTCAAATGATGGTTGAGTCTGTTCTGGATGTCGGAAATGCGATGATCGACGGTTTTATCATGAGAGACCCTGGAAGCTACGAGGACATCGTGGATATACTAATGGATGAAAAAGTAGTGACAACAGATGTAGGCGCAGGGTTGAAACAATTGGTCCTTAATCGAAAAATGCTTGTTCAAAACTATACCGAGATTGATCATCTCAAGCTTTACAATGAGTTTGCAAGCCAAATTCAACTTCTTGGAACCTTCCCGAATAGTGTAAGAACGTATTTGGTGAATGAACTTGGACCAGTTTCTGCTTTTAAAAAGTAGGACAAAAGACCGCTGATGACGGTCTTTTCTTTTTCCAGAAAAAGATTATCTTTAAGGAGTTGTGAAGATGAAAAAATATAAGGGCTATTTAATTGATTTGGACGGGACGATGTACAAGGGAACCGAGCAAATCGAAGCAGCATCCGAATTTGTGAGGAAGCTTCAGGACAAAGGCATTCCCTATTTATTTGTAACGAACAACTCGTCTCGTACACCTCTACAGGTGGCGCAAAAGCTACAGGATTTCAATATTCCGGCAGAAGAAAGCCAAGTGTTCACGACGAGCCAAGCAACAGCTAACTATATTTATGACCGTAAGAAGGATGCGAGTGTCTACGTCATTGGCGAAGAAGGGATTCGTGTGGCCTTGGAAGAAAAAGGATTCCGATTTGCCGGCGAAAATGCCGATTTTGTCGTTGCCGGAATCGATCGTTCCATCAATTATGAAAAATTGACGATTGCATGCCTCGCTGTCAGAAATGGCGCTGTCTTCATCTCGACAAACGGTGATATCGCCATACCGACGGAAAGAGGACTATTGCCTGGAAATGGATCACTAACGTCAGTCATCACCGTTTCAACGCAAACGCAGCCGATTTTTATCGGAAAACCTGAATCCATCATTATGGAGCAGGCAATGGCGGTACTCGGGACAGCGAAAGAAGATACTTTGATGGTTGGTGATTATTATGATACCGATATTATGGCGGGCATTAACGCTGGAATGGATACATTGCTCGTACACACAGGAGTGACGACAAAAGAGCACTTAAGCGGGTACGGCATCCAGCCGAGCTATTCAATTGACTCATTGGACCATTGGGAACCATAAGTATAAAAATACTTCTCATCACCAAAAAACGAAGTGGACCCGTCATAGGTTTACATCTAAATTAAATTACAATGTTAAACACACGGCATTTAATATATACCGTGTGTTTTTTTGGTTGAAGCATAAAGTTTTTATGAGGACTTTTATTGCATTTTCGGATGATGATTATGAAAATTAAAATAATTAGGTGCCTAAAAAACAGACCCTCCCCGGAGAACGGTGAAAATGTCTTTAATAGGTGGTCTTAAAGACAAACCCTCCCCGGAGAACGGTGAAAATGTCTTTAATAGGTGGTCTTAAAGACAAAC
>JAUZPT010000294.1 GCA_030705745.1 Bacillota bacterium
ATACCAGCTTTTAAAGTAATCGTCGAACTCGGGCAGCTTCCGCAAGCGCCAAGCAAACGAAGCTTAACAATGCCTTCATCAATATCGACCAATTCGCAGTCTCCGCCATCGCGAAGAAGGAATGGACGCAATTTATCTAAAACTTCCTGGACTTGTTCTTTCATTTCTAATTCTGACATGTAAAAATCGACTCCTTTCATACTAACTATTATAATGTCATTACGTGCAAAAATCCATTCTGTGAAAACTTAATCCCAAATTTATAGGTGTTTTTTATGTTTTTACTAAATTAATATTGTAAAATAAAAGAAAAAAGGAAGTTTTGCCATGACTCACCAAGAAGTAGAAATTATCGTATACGGTGCAGAGCAATTGTGTCCGAGCTGCGTGAATTTACCTTCCTCAAAAGAAACCTTTGAATGGATCGAGGCAGCCGTAAAGCGGAAATTTGCAAATCAGCTTTTCACCATTACGTATGTGGATATTCATAACCCTCCGGAAAATTCGGCAAAAAAAGAATTTGCCGAAGCTGTGATTGAAGAAGATATGTTTTATCCAGTCGTCGTAATTGAAGGGAAAATTGTCGGAGAGGGAAATCCCCGTTTGAAAACGATTTTCGCCGAAATGGAGAGCTATGGTTATATAGTAAGCTAAAAAAGCATTCCTGGATCGGAATGCTTTTTTCACGTGCTTTTCTCATCCATTATGGTATTTATAAACCCAAAGGATACCGGATTTGATTAAGCGAGCGACACGGCCGGTAATCGCCCTGTCCGCCATCATTCCGAATCCTTGCTTTTTGCCGAGTGAGCCAAGGACGCCTTTAAGTTTGATGGCCGGGAATTGTGAAGGTAGTTCTTCGCCCTTCCAACGCCTCTTTAAGACTTCAACGATTTGCTCAGCTTGTCCTTCCGCCAATTGCGCGCTGGGAGCGTGAGGCAGGCTTGCACAGTCGCCTACGACAAAAACGTTTTCGTTTCCAGGCAGATGATGATGCGGTGTGATTGTTAATCGACCAAGATTATCTTTATCAAGGTCAAGGCTTCGAACAAGTTGGTTCGCCTGGATTCCTGCCGTCCAGACGATTACGTCACAGGCAATCGGTTCATTATGATTGTAAAGAACCTTTTCCTCCACGCTTGTGATGTTAGAATGATTGATGATTTCGACGTTATGCTTATCGAACCAGTTTTCAACATACGTGCTTAAACGATCAGGAAAATCGGAAAGAATGTGATTGCCGCGGTCAAATAATTTAATCTTTAGGTCACAGCGGCTTTCGCTCAGTTCGCTAGCCAATTCAACCCCACTTAAACCTGCCCCTACAATTCCGACAACAGAACCGGCAGGCAAATTGTTTAGAAGTGAGTAAGTGGCTCTTGATTTTTCGATGCTCTGAATACTCGAAGTGAATTGATCAGCACCCGGGACATTATGGTACTTATCCTCACATCCCAATCCAATGATCAAGTCATCATAAGAGATCGATTCCTGATTTTTAAGCAAAATTTTGTTTTCCTTTAAATCGATTCCGGTGATTTCCCCATACATCACTTGAAGCCTTGGATGTTCAGGAAAGGATACACGAACATCACGGTCGGAAATCGTGCCGGCTGCCAAAGCGTAATATTCCGTTTTTAAACAATGATATGGAACGCGGTCAACCAACGTGATGCTGACATCAGAAGGTAGATGGTCGGGCAGGAGTTCGTTCAAAATTTTCATCCCGCCGTATCCTCCGCCAAGAATGACAAGGTTTTTCATGTTCAATTACCCCTTTTTATCAACGTATTCCGATTTTGGCTAAGTATTTAGTTTCCCAAAAACCCTTAATTATAAACTTCGTTTACTGTTAATTTAGAAAACATGAGTATTTTTTTGAGAGGAAACCGTTTGCAATATCTTTTAAAAAAACTTGATTCATGGAGAATTCTATAAAACTTCGATCATTTATCCCTTTAAGAGTATAGCGGAATTATGGCAAAATAACAACAATTAATATAATGCCTTGACAAGCGGAATGGAAGAGTGGTAATTGACTCATCGAGGCAAAACGGGTAGGATAATATGTTAGTAGAGAGGTGAAAGAATTGATACAACCAATCATTGAATTTTGTATTAGCAACCTGGCGAGCGGTGCTCAAAAAGCGCGCGAGGTATTGGAAAGAGACCCTAATCTTGACGTGATTGAGTATGGATGTCTCGGATACTGCGGAAAGTGTGCTTCTACTCTTTACGCGCTTGTAAATGGAGAACCTGTAACAGGGAATACCCCAGAAGAACTAGTGGCAAACATTTATCAATATTTGGACGATAATCCGATGTTTTAATATAGAAAAGGGAATGGCATTGGCCATTCCCTTGTTTTTTAGGTCTTTAAGTATCAGGAACTTAGCGCTTTTTCCTCACGAATCTCTTGCCAGCGGTCCCGTGCCATTTCAATGATTTTCGGTTCGACGGATTGTCTTTGGCGTTCGATCACCATTGATAGATGCTTAACAGCCTGCTCGATTTGAAATGTTCTTCGTGAGAGTTCTCCGATTAAATAAAGCAATTTAACTTCCGATACTTGTGTGCCCCGAAAATCATCATTTAGATACGATTCCTGATACTCTTTTAGCGCTAGTTTCATAAATCTCTGTTCCTGGTCGAGGTTTTGAAGCGTTCGATACAGCCAGGCGACCCGTAAATACATTCCGGCAAGAGTAATATGTTTTTCTTTTTTTAAAATGCCGCAATAAATCGCTAGCTTATAGGTTTGAAGGGCTTGGTTGATGGTTCTTCTTTCGCTGAAGTTACGCGGAACCCACCGTTTTGACACTTTTTCCTGAATGCTTTCAATGGTTCCGGGAGGAAAATATTTAAAGGTGTCCTCTGTAAATGTGAAACCGCAATGCGGACATACTTGGATATGATAAAGAGTAGGGTTCATTTCATTTGATTGATAAACCGGTGCAAAATCTGTTTCAAACGCAGTTACCTTAATAAATCGCGTACGGATTTTCTTGCTTCTAAATGCTTTTTTGCATACTAGGCATTCAAAATTTTTATCATAAAAGGGATCCAACTGAGTCATTTTACTCACCTTCTATCTGAAAATTAGGCTCATTTTCTCTGATTTTTTGTACGTTTGTATTACTTTTATACTATGATTATACAGTAAAACTAAAGGGAGGGTATGAAAAATATCCTAGTGTTCTTTGTAAAGGAAGAATAGCAGGCAGTTGAGTACCACATTGAGGATGTTTATACTATAATTAAGTAAGGCGATTACAGCTTATTAATGAATACTAAAATTCTGCCTAATAGCAATTGGTATGAATATAAATAGTCGGAAAAATAAATTTGCAGAGGGAGGAACAACAATGGAGAATGAAGTAGTAATTTTAACTGAAGCAGCTGCTTTACATGTCAAAGAAATGATGAAGCATAATGAAGAAGAAGGTGCTTTCTTAAGGGTTTCGATTAAGGGCGGGGGCTGCAGCGGCTTGTCGTATGGCATGGGCTTCGACCATGAAGTAAATGAAAACGACGTACAATTCGAGAAGCATGGTATTCAACTTCTCGTCGACGAAGAAAGTGCCCCTCTTCTAAAAGGGACAAAAATTGATTACAAAGAATCATTAATGGGCGGCGGTTTTACCATCGATAATCCAAATGCCATCGCATCATGCGGATGTGGTTCTTCGTTTAAGACAGCGACAAACACAGGTACACCTGAGGAATGCTGACAAAAAAACAGGCGCCCAATCAATTGGAGCGCCTGTTTTTTTGATTGAAGCTTATATTACAACGAAACGAAAGCGCTTTCGTGCTGATTTGAAAATAAAACTATCTTTCATTGGACTCAATAAAGCGCAATTCGGTGTTTTTATTATTAATTAAACATAGATGAGCTGTGCAAAGGCTGGATTTTTGCTTTTGGATCGATAAAAGCTTTTGCATTGTTAACTGCTGTTGGCGCTTCGCCAAATCCGCAGGCGATGAGCTTTACTTTACCGTCGTATGTGCATATGTCACCAGCTGCATAAATACCAGGTACATTCGTCTCCATTTTGGAATTCACGACAATGGAGTTTTTCTCAATTTCCAATCCCCACTCTTTAATTGGCCCAAGTGAAGAAACAAAACCATAATTGCAAATGACGGCATCCACATCGATTATTTCTCTGCTTTCATCGGTTACGCTACCAAGAACGACTTGCTTTACCCCACTGATATCGCCGATGAGTTCTGCAGGAACATAAGGAGTTTTGATTTCTACTTTGGAATTATATAAATTCTCTACGCTGTGCTCATGTGCGCGGAACTTGTCTCTGCGATGGATAATGGATACTTTTTCTGCAATTGGCTCAAGCATAAGTGCCCAATCGACTGCTGAAT
>JAUZPT010000295.1 GCA_030705745.1 Bacillota bacterium
AATTATGAAATACCTACAGCCTCTCTTTCTTAGAGAGGTTTTTTGTATGGAAAAAGGTGTCTGCTGCAAATGAATGAATGCTTTGTATCTGACGGAAACTAAATAAGGTATAGAATCTGGAGGAGGGAATTGGAATGAGAAAATTATCAAGGTTGGTTTTGATGATGATTGCCCTGTTATCATGCTCTGGCTTTCGTTTTGAATCGTTACATACTTCTCGCGGAATTGTTGAAGATCGTTTTTCAGAATCTGCTGTATTGCAATCAAAACCGAAGAATATTATTTTCATGATCGGTGACGGTTTGGGAATTGGACAGATGGAAATTGCTCGATTGTTTGAATACGGAAAAGAAGGGCGATTATTTTTTCAGACATTGCCTCACACAGGTCTTGTTCTAACTTACTCGGCAAATAATTTTGTCACTGACTCTGCAGCAGCAGCAACTGCGCTTGCAACTGGAAAAAAAACGAATAACGGCATGATCGGCATTACTCCTGATGGAAAAGAAGCTGACAGTATCCTCGATTTATTTAAAAATGACGGCAAGAAAACAGGGATAATTTCTACAAATACTGTAACAGATGCAACGCCAGCAGCCTTTACAGCTAGTGTTCAAAACCGTTGGGCAGGCCAAGGAGAAATTGCTAGACAACAATTTGAAAATAAAATTGATGTCCTGCTTGGTGGAGGAGCGAGTATTTTCTCACCAGAACATCAAAAGGGAATCGATCTTGTTCAGCGTTTCAGACAAGCTGGATATTCAGTCGCAACCAGCCGTGAACAGCTTTTATCGACAAAAGGAGATCGAATCCTAGGGCTATTCCATCCTTCTTATATGACCTTTAAACAAGATCGAGAAGAATTGGGAAGCCAGGAGCCTGATTTAACAGAGATGACAAAGAAAGCTATAGAGACGTTATCAAAGGGAAAGAAAGGTTTTTTTGTGATGATTGAAGGTGCCAGAATAGACCAATCTGCTCACTCCGGTGACATAGCTAGTATTTGGAAAGAAACAATTGAGTTTGATGAAGCAGTAAAGTATGCTGTCAAATGGGCAGAGAAGCAAGGGGATACACTAGTAGTCGTTACGGCAGACCACGAAACCATGGGGATCTCTGCACCAGATCCACTGAATATTGGTGCTTACAAAAACTTAAAAGTTACACCAGAGTACATGGCAACCAAATTAATATATAACCAAAGAGAAGGACAATTCACGAAAGAAAGTATTAAAAATGTATTTTATCTTTATACCGGTATTTCATTGAACGAGGATGAAGCACAACTTTTGAATGATCGAATACGGGCGTCTTCAGGACAAGTCTATGCTTCCCAACGCATCGCATGGGAAATTGGGAGCTTGATTGCCGAAAAATTCAATGCAGGGATGATCAGCAGCAAAATAAGGGCACTAAGTTCAACTGGTGGACACACGGCAAATATGATTCCTATCTTTTCATATGGTCCAGGTTCTCAATCTTTTGTGGGAGTAATCAACAATATCGAAATACCTCAAAAAATGGCCAAATTGATGGGGTACCATATGCAATAACAGTTAAATTAGGTCATGAATTTTTATCATGCAACCCAAAGTATTTGTAATGCTCAAACATTTCCTCTCATAAAGTGTAGTGACAAGCAAAATGGGAGGGAATTACATTGGCATACGCAGGATCTAAAGGATGGTATATACATGAACTGAAGAAATTGGGGATTTCCAGACATCCTGTTGAACATAAAAAACTAGAATTGTACAAAACCTCCACCATTCGAAATCTTTATTATGAAAAAATTGAAAAAAAAGATTTATAGTTATGATTACGATAAAATTATTATGTAAACAGTAAAAATTGATATTAGATCTCTTTTTTTTCTTAAGCTTTGTTGATAATTAAATTTTAGGAACTATTTGAAAAAATGGTATTAAAACGATGCATTTAGCGGACAATAAATTTAGGATCAATATACAAATGGAAGGAGCAACGTGTATGAGTTTTAATATGAATCGAATTAATCCTAACCAAACCCAAATATTTTTCCATGATGGTCGTTTTGAAACCCTTACTGATGAGGAGTTGGAAGATTTTTTGCTCCAGATGGGTATAGGTGAAAAGGATGACTCGCTTGAACAAAATTTTTTGCAATAGTAAATTAGTAATACTAGAGCTTTTTAATAAAAAGACTAGACCTCTTAAAGGGTCTAGTCTTTTGTGTTAGTTATTTATGCTTCCAGCAAAGTAGTGGCGTCAGAGTCAGGTGCACCTGTACGCATTCTGTGAAGGGTATAAAGATCTTTTGGAATTTCAAAAAGATGGTATACATCTTCGTTTGCGTTTAGTTGATCATATACCGATTTTCTCGTTTCATTGGCTACAATTGCATAAGGCAATTTCTCTGCGGCTTTAAGTGACCGGATGTTAACCTTGCGTATGCGCATAAAGACCGTTTCGATTCCGAGTTCATAAAAAAGCTCATCAAAAAAAGCTTCCTTCGCAGGTGAATTATAACCTTTTCCATGGTACGGCTTGCCAAGCCATGTCCCTAAAAACCCTGCATTATTTTCAATATCAAACAGATTGATTGTCCCAATTGGAGCGCCCCATTCATCCAAAATCGTGCGTGAAATCAATTCGCCGCACTCTTCTGCTTCCATGGTCTGTTTGGTAATAAATACGAATTCTTCATATGAATTTGCTTTATGGCGCACGAAAGGGAAGACTTCAGGATGCGTCATCAATTCATATAATGCATGACAGTCGTGATGATCACGTTTCTTCAGCATGATTATCCCTCCATAATAGGCAGTCCGATTCCGCGTCTAAAGAAGCGGTCCACCCTCGAAATTTTTTGTGAAGCTATTAAAAAATTTCGGGGTGGGAATCGAACCCACTAGAACCAGATAATTTGGTGGCGCACCATTTGCCTTCCCTATTTCGTTTTGTTTTAAACCTTCTTGCTTATTAACACCTTCGCATATTAGTTTATGATAGTTTCACTTACAGTATCATACAAAAAATAATGTAAAAAAGAAATAGTTTTTTTGTTTATTTGTTGTAAATATTATTTGCCAAATTTCAACATTATTCTACGATTCGACATATATCATTTGTCCGTTAATCATCGTCCATTTCGGTTTGGCTAAATAGTGGAAAGGATGATGGCTCCAAAGCACTAAATCTGCATCTTTTCCTTGTTCGATGCTTCCAAGAAGGTGGTCAACACCCAAGTTCCTTGCCGGCAATATTGATATTCCTTCCAATGCCTTTTGTTCGGGCAATCCTTCACGTACAGCGATTCCAGCACAAATATTTAAATATTGTATCGGCGTATATGGGTGGTCCGTCGTTATCGAAACTTCGACTCCGTGATCTGATAACTCCTGGTATGTTTTCCATGTCTTATTCTTTAATTCGACCTTTGACCTTCTTGTAAGTGTCGGACCGACTGACACTTGTAAATTCCTACCGGCAAGTTCACTAGCTATTAAATGCCCTTCGGTACAATGTTCAATTCTAAGATCAAGATTAAATTCTTCCGCCAGCCGAATTGCAGAAATGATGTCATCTGCCCGGTGAGCATGGATTCGGACGGGAATTTCTCTTTTTAATGCTTTTATCAATGGGGCTACCCTTAAATCATCCGGGTTTTCGGAATGAATTGCATGATAAAATGCTTCACGTAGCATGCCCATTATTCCCATTCGTGTGACGGATGCATCATTCCCATGGCTATGAATTCGTTTTGGATTTTCACCTAGTGCAATTTTTAATCCTGCAACTTCTCGAACCATCATTTTTTTTATGTTTTTACCAAATGTCTTAATAACCGAAGTTGTTCCACCGATTACATTTGCACTTCCTGGCATAATATGGACGGTCGTAATACCGCTTTTTATTGCATCCGTAAATGCAGGATCAAGAGGATATGCACCATCGATTGCCCTGATATGGGGTGTCATTGCTTCTGCAGTTTCATTTGCGTCGTTTCCGGCCCATCCTGTCCCTTCATCATATAAGCCCATATGTGTATGGACATCTATAAATCCAGGGAGCAGGAAAGAATGATTGCAGTCTATGATCTTGCAATCCATCCCTGTAACGATATTTATTCCTACTTGAACAATTTTTCCATTTTCGATCAATACATCTCCACCGCTTATCGGTTCAGATGTGATGGGGTAAATAGTTGCGTTCTTCAATAAAATCTTCGTCATCATTAAACCTGTCCTCATGTTTAAAATTATTTTGTGATTATATTTTATCAATATGCAGTGGAATTGGGAACGATTTCATTGAAAAACAAAATGGGAAAGTTAATAAATGTGTTCGAGGGACCTTTGCGGTTCGATTATTAAAAATAAAATGATA
>JAUZPT010000296.1 GCA_030705745.1 Bacillota bacterium
AGCGTCTTGAACAGCTCCGAAGGACTAGGCGCTGGAAGCAGTCCCGCTTATTAAAGACATTTTTACTGTTCACTTGAGGAGTTTTGTCTTTAAGACCGCTTATTAAAGACATTTTTACCGTTCTCCGAGAAGGTTTTGTCCTTTAGACCAATTATTAAAGACATTTATCCACTTCACTTGGACGGTGACAACAAAAAAACACATGGCATGTGTGAAATGCCGTGTGTTTTACAATGTGGTTTAATTGTTTACACCCTTGAAGTATATCCATTAAGCTGTCTGTGGTTTTTTCTTTTATGAAATCGTTAAAATTTCATACTGAGCAGCAAGGTCAATAAAGTTTGCCATTGAGCTTATTTTCCCTGCAGTTAATTTTTCTGCTAGACCGTAGTGATCGACGCATGTTTTGCATGCAAGAATCTCAACTCCCTTAGATTCGAGCTCTTTTAAGTGAACGGAAACAAACGACTCTTCCGTCAGAGTAAAAACACCGCTATTCATGAAGAAAACGGCCTTAGGCAGCTCATTCCTTTGCTTCAAAATGGTGAAAAAGGTTTCCAAAACGCCTTCGCCAAGTTCTCGATCTCCCTTGCCCAACTGATCGGAGCTTACCAATATCACTTTATTTTTCATGTGATCACCTGATACCCAATGCAATTTTGGCATAACGGGACATCATTTCTTTATTCCATGGCGGGTTGAAGACGATTTTGACATCTACATCCTTTATTTCGGGTATATCCGTTAAAGAGCGTTTAACTTGATCCACGATTGTCCCGGCGAGAGGACAGCCCATTGACGTCAAAGTCATTGTGATTGTTGCAAAGCCTTCTTCATTCATATCTACGTCGTAAACTAGGCCTAAATTAACGATGTCCACTCCAAGCTCAGGATCGATTACGAGCTCGAGAGCTCCCAATATATTCTCTTTTAATTCCTGATCCATGATTGATCACTCCTGTTATTTATTTTCGTTTACTTAAAACACGTCATCAATATTAAAAAACCATTATTTTAAAAATTTGCTGAACCAATCAACGGTTGCCTTTACCCCGGCTTTGCTAACTTTATGGCCTTCATATTCGTCTGTTATAAATTCCAGTTTCTCAGGGTTTTGTTCGTATCCATTTTTTATGTTCTTATAAAATGGATATGTTAACGAATAAGGAACCGTATTGTCATTTTTCGCATGCCAAAATAATAATGGCCTGTTGTTCAACTTGTGTTGATGCAAACTTAAATCATATTCGCTCAAAATCGAAAGCTGGCGATCAATTTGTTCGTTGGTGAGATTCAGCATATAACCCTGCTTCTTTATTTGTTCCAATTGCCAAAGAGAAAATTCTCCAAAGTTAGCCAAGCCCATCAAGCTGACTGCTGCTTTAATCCACTCATATTGTGTCAGCGCACCCAAGGTGGCGATTGCGCCCATCGAAGTTCCAACGACTCCAATTTTATCTGGATCAATAAGCTTTTGTTCCAAAAAATGATTTTTAATCTTTTTCAAGTCGTGAATGGTTGTAATGACGATATCCCAAAAGTGAATGTATAACTCTTGTTCGCTTAAAACCATATCCCTTTGACCATGATACAAAGCATCAGGCATAACGACGCGAAAACCTTTTTCCGCTAATAAATATGCATAATGGAGATTGTGCTCCTTCGCGCTTGTGAAGCCATGAATAAAAACAACTAACGGCAATTTTTCGGAATCGAGCTTCTGATTGACAACATGAAGAAGGGGTATACTTTCTATACGCTCATTTTTAATGACGATCACAAATTTTTAGCCTCCTGCTGCGAATACTGTTCCATTATATCCCCCGTACAAAAATTTTGGTGTGAATTTTTTTACAGATGAGATATAAAATTGTTAACATAGTAATGATAGAACAATTTGCATTTAAAATTTATAGTTGTAGTGTACCATGCAGGAATGATTTTTTCCTAAACATTGCACTCCAATAAGATTATCGACAGTGTAAAGGAGAAGTTATGACAGAGAAACATTTGATTGCTTTAGATTTGGATGGAACTTTATTAAAAGACAATAAAACAATTTCTGAAAGTACCAAGATAATTTTGCAAAAAGCAAGGGAACAAGGGCATGAAGTAATGATTGCCACAGGAAGACCCTTTCGCTCGAGTGAAATGTATTATCATGAACTGGGGTTGACTACTCCCATCGTGAACTTCAACGGTGCGTTTATCCATCATCCCCTTGATTCCAGCTGGGGGGCGTATCACACACCATTGGATATCAAAGTCGCTAAGGATATCGTGGAAGAATGCCGCGCCTTCAACTTTCACAATATTATCGCCGAAGTGATTGACGAAGTATACTTCCATTACCATGACGAAAAACTATTGGATATTTTCAGTTTTGGTGAACCAAAAATCACAACAGGCGATTTAGTCCATTTCCTAAACGATTCTCCAACGAGTTTACTGATTCATGCAGAAGAAGACCAGGTCGATAAAATACGTCGTCGTCTATCCGATGTCCATGCCGAGGTCGTTGATCATAGACGTTGGGCAGCACCTTGGCATGTGATTGAGATTATTCGCAAGGGACTTCATAAAGCTGTAGGGTTAAAGCGCGTTTCTGAGTACTTAAACATTCCGAAAGAACGGATTATCGCTTTTGGAGATGAAGACAATGATCTGGAGATGCTGGAATATGCAGGCCATGGAATTGCGATGGGCAATGCGATTGACCAGCTGAAAAGCATTGCGAATGGAGTAACTTTGTCAAATGAAGAAGATGGGGTTGGCGTTTATCTTCAAGAACTATTGAACCTCAAATAAATCTAATAAAAACCATCGTTTTCTTAAATGAATCCACTCTTTAAGGGCCATACTATAAAAGAAGCAGCAGTGCTGTTTCTATCGAGGCTCTATTAATTGGAGGGATTTCGAATGGGTAAAAGAAACAAATCGAAACGCTTTGTACAGCAAGGGAAAGATACTGTTTCCAAGCATGCGGAACGAATCCCATACCATATGACCTATGCAGAGGCCGAAGCGCAAAAAATGGCCAATGTACATGAGTCCTCCCTTGGAGGAATTTAGCATGGGAAATCATTTGTTCCAGGAAGCCAGAAGATTTGTGGATAGTGCTAAAACAGCCAGCCCAAATGACCAGCAGGACGCAGTTGCCAAGGCAAAAAATGCATTAAGCTCCGCCTTTGCCAATTCAACTGAAGCCGAACAGCGTCAGCTCCAAGAGATGCAAAATGAGCTTGAAAACACACAGCAACTTCAATAAAAGGAAAGCCGATACGGTTAATATCCGTATCGGCTTTCTTTTGCTTGTCTTCATCCACCTCATGTTTAAGAGCCGTACCATTAATCTCTTCGAAAGAAACCGACAACACTTGCTGTTTCCATGATATTGGTAAAGGCGTTCGGATCGACTTCTTTTATGATTCGTTCCAAATCAAACAACTCGTAGCGGGTGATGACGATCATCATCAATTCCTTTGTTTCATTGGTAAATGCCCCTTTGGCTGGAACGGTTGTAATTCCTCGTACAAGCTTTGCATAAATGGCTTTTTTAAGTTCATCAGCTTTTTTCGTGACAATCATCGCTGTTAATTTTGCATGGCGTGTATGGATGGCATCAATTACCCTAGTCGAGGTGTAAAGAGCGACAAGTGTATAAAGAGATTTTTCCCAACCGTATAAATAGCCTGCTGTCAAGATGATAAATGAATTCAGGGCGAATATATAAGAACCGACCGGTTTATCCTTCATACGTGATAGTACCATAGCAATAATATCTATACCACCTGTTGAAGCTCCCCACTTTAACGTAAATCCAACCCCCACCGCTACGATCACTCCTCCGAAAACTGCGTTTAGGAGGATATCATGTGATACTTCTTTAACAGGGATGATTTGCAAAAAGATGGAACTAAAAAATACGCTAATAAAACTGAAAAGTGTAAAAGACTTTCCAACCTTCACCCAGCCCAAAATCGTAACGGGAATATTTAAAATTAAGAGCAGCGTCCCCATAGATAAGTGAATTGACGCGTATTGTGCAAGCACCTTGGACAGAAGCTGCGCAATTCCCGCAAAACCGCTCGCATATACATTTGCAGGAATCAAAAATAAGTTCATGCCAATCGCATTAAGAAGGGCTCCAATCAAAACTACCGAACATTTCTTGACTTGTAACCAAATCATTGTCCTTACCCCCTTTTACTTATTTATCCCTTTTTTTCTTATTCTAATTACTGATAATTGTTTTTTTAATATGAAACCGATACACTAAAAATATATAACTAGCTTGAAAGCAGGTGAGCTTATGTCCGTTAAAATACTAGCAGACAGCGCATGCGA
>JAUZPT010000297.1 GCA_030705745.1 Bacillota bacterium
AATTGGACAATAAAATTGAACACACAAGCATCAAAAACCCGCCTGCCAATCCTGGTGTTGTAAACCCGAATCAAGTCCAAGTAGATCCTAATTATTTTAACCAAGGACCTACTACTCTGGGACAATCAGATCAACCGAATCCATTCACTGACCCGAACAGACCAAACAATGAGGGTCCTTATCAACCGTAAGACCAAAAGGCGCAAGCGCCCTGGTTAGCCCCGACAAGCGCTGGAGGGCCTGTCGGTGAAGTCGTTCTTTGACTTCATCGTCAGGACCGAAGCGACCTCGAGGGGCTGGGTGCTGGAGCTGGATTACTTAAACCTGTAGTGAATTATCAACAACGTAAATTTTTATAATTTCTAAAGCAATCAAAAAAGCTTCGGTTTCGCGACCGAAGCTTTTTTTCATTCAATTAGAGGTTTCCTTCGCCCATCTAGCTAATAACTTGTATATTCAGTTCTCTTCTACTAAACTTTCTATATAATGTTACAACACAATACATGTCCTTTTTATTTCCTTAATGTACAAATTGATATAAACTTATTAATGATTCTACAAGAGCGAGGGTGAACGATGAAAAACTATATTTTCTCCATTTTAATGGCATTATCAAGTCTGGGCTATTTCGGAATTGCACTCGGTCTTATGATCGAGATTATTCCAAGTGAAATTGTTCTCGGTTATGGCGGATACATGATTTCAAAGGGGCACATGAACTTTGCCGGTGCCGTCATTGCAGGAACCATCGGCGGTACAATCGCTCAACTATTTTTATACTGGATGGGTTACTATGGCGGTCGTCCTTTTTTAGAAAAATACGGAAAATACATTTTAATTCGAAAGAAACAGATCGATTTATCGGAAAAATGGTTTGAAAAATACGGAGCAGGTGTTATTTTCTCCGCTCGATTCATTCCTGTTGTTCGCCACGCTATTTCGATTCCAGCTGGTATCTCAAAAATGCCTGCAAGCAAATTTACACTGTACACCGTTGCAGCCGTCGTTCCCTGGACAATTATGTTCCTCTATCTTGGGGAAGTACTGGGCAACAACTGGGCAACCATTAAAGACCATGTACATCCACTGCCTTTCATCGCGTTTGCTGTCGTCTTCGGCGTCATCTACTACCTCGTTAAGAGAAGGGCTGAATAGTAAAAGGGATTCCCGAGGGAATCCCTTTTACTATTTCTTAAAATGAAACGGCAATGTTGCGACGATAACCTTCTTTTTATACACAAGATATGTACGAATAAGAAGGCTGGATTGGTTGTGTAAAATATTGTGCCAGCTCTTTTTCGTAATGAACTGAGGAATAAGCACGGTCACACGGAAATTCGATTCACTTGCCTTATGTTCTACCGTATCGATAAATTTCCTTAACGGCTGAACGACGCTTCGATAATGCGATTGCAGAGTGACAAGGCGTACGTCAGGGCACCATTTCTCCCATTTTTCCTCAAACCGCTTTTCATCTTCACGATCAAAGGAAACATACACCGCAATGACTTGATCCGTTATGGATTTCGCATAATTAATAGAGTTTTCAACAACCTTTGTAATACCCGCAACTGGAACGATGATGACATTTCCTTCAATTTTAACAGCAGGATGTTCCGGATCGAGCCTTAACTGCTCCCCTACTGCTTCATAATGAGTGTGAATGCGATGGAAAAACAAAACGATGATCGGCAGGAAAATCAAAACCGACCAAACTTGCCCAAATTTCGTGATGAAAAATATCATCAACACCGTAAAGGTAATGATTGTTCCAATCAGATTAGCTGTCAGTTTCGCCACCCATCCTGCCGGCTTTTCACGCAGCCATTTAATGATCATGCCGGTTTGCGAAAGCGTAAACGGTATAAAAACGCCGACTGCATACAAAGGAATCAGTTGTGTGGTTTTCCCGCTGAATGCAATAATCAGCAAAATAGAAGCAATTCCGAGTGAAACAATTCCATTCGAATAACCAAGACGGTCACCGC
Organism: Bacillota bacterium; assembly: GCA_030705745.1. GTDB lineage: Bacteria > Bacillota > Bacilli > Bacillales > Cytobacillaceae > Neobacillus_A. The sequence continues at coordinate 1,989 of JAUZPT010000297.1, forward strand.
GTATTGTAAACATCCTCGGCATATATTTATCTTTTGCCAAGTTAAACGCGAGCAAAGGAAAGGCCGAATAGCCTGTGTTCGCTGCTAAAACCAAAATCAGGGCTGTTGTTCCTTGAACAAAAAAGTATAAATAGTTTCGTCCAAATGTTTCGCGTGCGATTTGTGAAACAACTGTTTCATTTGCTTTTGGAGAAATTCCATAATAATAAGCAAGAAAGGTGATTCCAGAAAACAATAACGCGAGCAATGAACCCATCAGGATTAACGTTTTTGCCGCATTATTTGGAGCCGGGTCCTTAAAGTTCGGAATCGCATTGGAAATCGCTTCTACGCCTGTCAAAGCAGAACATCCCGAAGCAAAGGCACGCAATAATAAAAATAACGTTATTCCCTGGACAGGTGAGCCAAGGGAAGCATGTGGAGCCGAAGGAACAAATCCTGTCATGATTTTATAAATACCAACACCAATTAGGATAAACAATCCAATTACAAAGAGATAGACAGGATAAGAGAGAATCGTTGCTGATTCCGTTAAACCTCTTAAGTTCAACAAAGTAATTAGAACGACCAAAATACATGCAATTAAAACATTGTGTGGATGCAAGGTCGGGATGGCTGATGTAATCGCGTCCGTTCCTGCGGAAACGCTTACTGCAACAGTCAAAATATAATCGACCAATAAAGAACCACCAGCAAGTAATCCCGAATTCACCCCTAAGTTTTCTTTCGAAACGACATATGCGCCGCCCCCTTGAGGATACGAAAAAATAATTTGTCGGTAAGATAAAATAAGTGCAGCTAATAAAAATAACACGCCGACGGCAATCGGTATCGAATACCAATAAGCGATGGCACCAATAGTAGCAAGTACGAGCAATATTTGTTCCGTTCCATACGCTACAGAGGAAAGCGCATCGGAAGAAAGAATAGCCAATGCCTTAAATATGTTTAATTTTTGTTCACCAAGAGCCGTTGATTTTAACGGCCGACCGATCAATAACCTCTTTACTGAAGATAACACGTGATTCACCCACCAAAGCTGAAGTTGAAATACCGCTTGATTTTAACATAAGCGGCCATATAATATGAAGCTTTTTCTTAATTAAGCAAATAATATTAATTTGATACATATGAGTTTAAAACCTATTAATAAGGGAATATTTACTCTGTATAAGTATATTTGTGTCAATTGAAAGGATTGGTATTTTGAAAAGATTTGGATTAGCCTGGCAAATATTAATAGGACTGATTTTAGGTATAGCCGTTGGGGCTATTTTTTATGGAAATCCTTCGATACATAATTATTTACAACCAATCGGCACCATTTTCATTAGCTTAATAAAAATGATTGTTATTCCAATCGTGGTTTCGAGCCTCATTGTCGGTGTCGCAGGTGTCGGGGATATAAAAAAGGTCGGCAGGCTTGGCGGAAAAACGATTCTTTATTTCGAAGTCATCACCACAATAGCGATTATTATTGGTTTATTATCCGCAAACCTCATCCATCCAGGGACAGGGATTAATATGAGCTCATTGAGTAAAGGTGATATTGGAAGCTATCTTTCAACGACCAAAGAAGTAAAGACGCATAGCTTTGTTGATACGTTTGTAAATATCGTTCCTCCAAATCTATTCGACTCCCTTGTTCGCGGGGATATGCTAGCCATTATTTTCTTCTCCGTCTTTTTCGGCTTGGGGGTAGCCGCGATTGGAGAAAAAGGTATACCTGTTTTGAATTTCTTCCAAGGAACTGCTGATGCAATGTTCTATGTAACCAATCAAATTATGAAATTCGCTCCGTTCGGAGTGTTCGCTTTAATCGGTGTAACGGTCTCGACGTTCGGGGTCAGCTCGTTAATCCCTCTAAGCAAATTAATACTGACGGTATACGGCACAATGCTTTTCTTCGTTTTGGTCGTTTTTGGCCTTGTTGCAAGAGCAGTTGGTTTGAATCTTTTTAAATTGATTAAGGTTTTAAAAGATGAACTGATTCTTGCTTATTCCACGGCCAGTTCAGAAACAGTATTGCCAAAACTAATTGAAAAAATGGAACGCTTCGGTTGCCCAAAAGCGATTACTTCCTTTGTCATTCCAACTGGATACTCGTTTAACCTTGATGGCTCCACATTATATCAAGCTCTGGCAGCGATTTTCATCGCACAAATGTACGGCATCCATCTTTCCATCGGCCAGCAAATTTCATTAATGCTCGTCTTGATGGTTACATCAAAGGGTATAGCCGGTGTACCTGGTGTTTCATTCGTTGTGCTTCTAGCAACGCTCGGTTCGGTAGGAATTCCACTTGAGGGCCTTGCCTTTATTGCAGGTATCGACCGG
>JAUZPT010000298.1 GCA_030705745.1 Bacillota bacterium
CGCAAATCACCATGAGCAACACCGAGGCACGTAATGCTATCATAAAAGCTTTCATATTTATCTCCCTCGATTCTTTATTACACTAGATGAAGCCCTGTTAGAATTAGATCAATGACTTTAATCCCGATAAACGGAACGATCACTCCCCCCAGACCGTACACCAGCAAGTTTCCTCGTAACAACCGATTAGCATCCATGGCCTTGTATTTTGCCCCTTTCATTGCTACTGGAATGAGCAGGGGTATAATAATCGCGTTAAAAATTAACGCCGATAGGATTGCAGATTGTGGTGTGGCTAACCTCATAATATTTAGTGCCTGTAATTGTGGGATCGCGATAATAAACATGGCTGGGATCACCGCAAAATATTTCGCTATATCATTAGCAATCGAGAAGGTGGTTAATGCTCCTCGCGTAATTAATAACTGTTTTCCAATTGCAATGACGGATAATAATTTGGTCGGATCAGAATCCAAATCAATCATGTTGGCCGCTTCTTTAGCCGCCATCGTACCGGAGTTCATCGCCAATCCGACATCTGCCTGAGCTAACGCGGGAGCATCGTTGGTTCCGTCCCCTGTCATCGCGACCAATTTCCCTTCTGCCTGTTCCCGTTTAATGGCGGCAATCTTATCCTCTGGTTTTGCTTCGGCAATAAAGTCATCCACACCGGCTTCAGCAGCGATGGTCGCAGCGGTTAATGGGTTATCCCCTGTACACATGATCGTCTTGATCCCCATGGTACGAAGTTCTGCAAAGCGCTCCTTCAGTCCTGGTTTCACGGTATCTTTCAGATAGATAACCCCGTATATCCTCTTATCAATGGCAACAGCCAACGGGGTTCCCCCTGCCATGGCGATTTCATCGGCTTTCTTGTCAAGATCTACTGGAACTCTTCCACCTTGGGCAGCGATATATTTCTTGATGGCATCCACTGCGCCTTTTCGGATTTGCATTCCGTTGCTCAAGTTTAAGCCGGACATTCGGGTTTCTGCTGTAAATTCAATAATTTCTGCTCCTTCGTATTCCTTTTCATCCCAATCGACACCCTGCTTACGGGCTAACTCTACAACAGACCGTCCTTCAGGTGTTTCATCTTTTACGGATGCTTTTAAAGAGGCTAAGGTAACTTCCTGTTCAGAAACATTGTCTACTGGTACAAACTCACTTGCCATCCTGTTTCCAAAAGTAATGGTTCCTGTTTTATCAAGAATCATCGTATTGATATCCCCGGCAGCTTCTACTGCTTTACCAGACATCGCCAGCACATTGAATTGAGTTACCCTGTTCATCCCAGCAATCCCAATCGCGGAAAGCAATCCGCCGATTGTCGTTGGAATTAAGCAAACTAAAAGAGCAATGAGTGTTGCCACGTCTAAACGAACCTTTAAGTAGTCGGCAATCGGCACCAACGTCATGATGACAAATAAGAAAATGAGTGTTAACACAGCCAAAAGAGTCGTTAAAGCAATTTCATTTGGTGTTTTTTGCCTGGATGCACCTTCAACTAAAGCAATCATCTTATCAAGAAAAGATTCACCTGGGTCCGTCATGATTTTTACAATAATGTAATCAGAAACAACCCTTGTTCCTCCGGTTACAGATGAAAAATCTCCTCCTGCCTCTTTAATAACAGGGGCAGATTCGCCTGTGATGGCTGACTCATCAATCGAAGCCAATCCTTCAATAATTTCCCCATCAGAAGGAATCAATTCACCCGTATCGACTCGAACAATATCGCCTTTTCTCAATGAAGTAGATGGAAGCTCTTTATATGAACCATCTTTTTGACGAACCTTCGCCATTGTCTCCGATTTTGTTTTTCGGAGGGTATCTGCCTGGGCTTTCCCCCGTCCTTCCGCCAAGGCTTCAGCAAAGTTAGCAAACAGCACCGTAAATAATAGGATAAAAAATACCGCAATATTATACCCACGACCTACTGTACTAGCTGCAAAAATATCAGGTTTAATCGAAAGAATCAGAGTGATGAGTGTCCCCACTTCGACAACAAACATAACGGGATTTTTAATCATCACGACTGGATTTAATTTTTTAAATGAATCAATAATGGCTTGCACGACCAAATCCTTTGATAGCGTGTTCGTTTGTATTGCCATAATCAGATATCCCCCTTAATGAAACATTCCTAAATGTTCGGCAATTGGACCTAATGCAAGTGCTGGGAAGAACGTTAAAGCACCAATGACCAATATGATCACGACTAAGATCCCAGTAAATAATGGTGTATCGGTACGGAACGTTCCCGTAGTGGCTTCTACTATTTTCTTTGTAGCAAATGATCCGGCTATTGCTAACATCGCAATAATTGAAATAAATCGACCTAGCAGCATGACTATACCAATTGCAATATTATAAAAGTCAGTATTTGCTGTTAGACCGCCAAAAGCGGAACCATTGTTTGCAGCTCCTGATGTAAAAGCGTATAAGACCTCTGATACGCCATGATATCCCGAATTTAAAATAGATGAAATCGCTCCAGGTGTCATTAAGGCGATTGCAGTTGGAACTAAAATAATAACAGGATGTGTTAGCAGTGCAATCGATGCCAGTTTCACTTCTTTCGATTCAATTTTCTTACCTAAAAATTCAGGTGTACGCCCAACCATTAAGCCGCAAATAAATACGGTTAGAATGACATACAACAATCCGTTTAACAATCCGACCCCTTTACCGCCAAACACATTATTTAACATCATTTCTCCACGTGGAATAAGACCGCCAATCGGAGTTAAAGAATCGTGCATATTGTTAACAGATCCAGTTGTGGCTGCCGTCGTTACGGCTGTAAATAATGATGACTCTGAAATTCCAAAGCGAACTTCTTTTCCTTCCATATTCCCATGCACACCTAGGGCATTTAATGCTGGTGTACCTTGGTATTCAGCAAAAAAGACGACTGATAGAAACAATAAAAACATGATTCCCATTGCTGCGAAAAGGGACCAGCCTTGGCGTTTGTTTTTAATCATAACCCCGAAAGCATACACCAATGCTGTAGGAAGCAGCAGCATACAAAGGATTTCCATCAGGTTTGATAATGGAGTTGGATTTTCAAATGGATGTGCCGAGTTGGTGCCAAAATATCCGCCGCCATTTGTTCCAAGATGTTTAATTGATTCTAATGATGCAACTGGTCCTCTTGTAATGGTTTGTTTTACCCCTTCTAGTGTTGTTGCATTGGCTGCGCCATGCAATGTTTCAGGTACTCCTTGAAATACTAGGAATAAGGCAACAATAAAAGATAATGGCAAGAAAACACGCGTAATGGAACGCACCAAGTCTACATAAAAGTTTCCAAGATTATTTTGTTTCGCTACTAAACCACGAATAAAGGCAATGGCTACTGCAAATCCCGTGGCAGCGGATGTAAACATTGGAAAGGTAATAGCAATCATCTGTGATAAGTATGAGAGTGAATTTTCTCCGCTATATGCCTGCCAGTTTGTATTTGTAATAAATGATGCTGCCGTATTAAACGCCAACGCTGGTGGCATATTATCAATCTTATCGGGATTTAACGGCAAGTACTTTTGAATTCTGAAAACAAGATAGATCAATATCATCATGACAAAGTTTGAAAGCAGCATGGCAAAAACATATTTTTTCCAGCCCATCGGCTCTTTATCCTTGACTCCAATGATTCGGTAGATGAATCGCTCTATAGGTCTAAAAAACCGATCTAAACCTGTTTTTTCATAATCAAACACTTTCACTAGGTAGGCACCTACCGGTTTTACCAGTAAGATGGCAATTACCAAGGTCACTACTACCTGTATTAATCCGTTTGTCATTTCGATGTTCCTCCTACATGTTCATCATTGTTAAATTCATCCTAAAACTTTTCAGGTTTAATTAAGACGTAGGTCAAATAAACAATTAAAGCTACTCCAATGATTCCTGGTATAAGCATACCGATTTCCTCCTCATGCTTTTTCACTAAATAAAGTAAATCCCACAAAAATAGCAAAGGCTAAAACAAAAAATACAATTGATACAAAATCGTTGTTAAACATACCTAACCTCCATCCTCATGTTTTCAACTGTTGAGTGCTTACGATTAATCAACTAGTGAAAATTCTCTTCGTTCGGCTTACTCAAACTTCGGATTAAAGTGATACCTAAGATCAAGATAATTTCCATATACCCCCCTATGGTTCAATCCTTTGCTGTATATCTCAGTAAATTTACCAAAATTCCTACTCAAACTAATTAAGTGATGATCTTTGTTTAGTATTGAGCGACCTCTTTGGCATAAATAAATTCTACTTCGGTTTCGCGTAAAAATAG
>JAUZPT010000299.1 GCA_030705745.1 Bacillota bacterium
AATCTCTGAATTTGTTTAATCGGTTCTGGATATGAATGCTGAGCCCTCTCTGGTTTAAAAGACTCCGATTTGAGCAAAGATTTCAGTTCCGTAATTTCCTTTAAAATATCGTCTGATAATTTCGGAAGATCTGAATACGTTTTACTCCGCATTGCATCCAATACATTCGTTTGATCCCCTGGTTGGTATACCGGAATGGGTACAGATACTGATGCGGGTTTTGGCTTTTCTTTGATAATAGGTTTAACATCCTGTTTTTGTAAAGGATCAATGGCGGCAATAACCTCAAAGCTTTTTTTGCGGAAAAAGCCAAGAAATCCACCGGTTTCAATCACTTTAGAATTTAATATTACTGCATCATCGCCCAATTCTGCCCTAACTCGCTTCATTGCCTCAGGCATCGTAGCGGCGGTAATTTTTTTTATTTTCAATCGATATTCACCACCCCTACGCTTTGTACTTCAACATTTGCTTCGAGTTCATTGTAAGATAATACCGGCATCTTCGGGAAGTAGCGGTCGGTCAATTGCCTTACATACATGCGAACAGCAGGAGAGCATAATATAATTGGGGTTTGTTCCATTAAAGAAAGCTGCTCTACCTGAGATGCAATCGATTCGAGAATCGACTGTGAAACAGAAGGATCCAATGATAAGTAATTTCCATGTTCAGTTTGTTGAATCGAATCTGCAATGGCTTTTTCAATCCGTCCCGAAACTGTCAATACTTTTAATGAATCTCCTTGACCAACATATTGACTTGTTATTTGTCTTGCAAGAGCCTGCCTTACATATTCCGCCATAATTTCGGTATCTGACGTAACCTTTCCATAATCCGCAAGCGTTTCGAAAATTACTGGCAAATTCCGGATGGAGACATTTTCTTTTAACAACTTGGCTAACACCTTTTGAACATCACCAACGGATAAAGGATTCGGAGTCACTTCTTCCACTAAAATCGGATAACTCTCTTTCAGGTGATCGATCAGTTGTTTCGATTCCTGTCGACCAAGCAAGTCATATGCATTCGCTTTGATCACTTCAGTAATATGGGTAGAGACAACAGAAGGTGGATCCACTACTGTATATCCGAAAATCTCCGCTTGTTCCTTCGTTTCTTCTGTAATCCATTTAGCCGGCAATCCAAATGATGGTTCGATTGTATTAATTCCGTCGATTGAATCATCTTCAACCCCGGGGCTCATAGCCAAGTAATGATCAAGCAAAAGTTCTCCTCTCGCCATTTCATTCCCTTTAATTTTTAAGCGATACTCATTTGGCTGCAATTGGATATTGTCTCGTATCCTCACAACCGGAATCACGAGCCCCAACTCAATGGCAAGCTGACGGCGAATCATGACGATGCGATCGAGAAGATCACCACCTTGATTCGTATCGGCAAGAGGAATAAGACCATATCCGAACTCAAATTCGATCGGATCCACGTTCAGTAGATTCACGACACTTTCTGGGCTTTTCATTTCATCGGTTTCAATTTCTTCTTCTAACACTTGAAGCTGTTCCTTATCTGCTTTTGGCTTCCTTGTGAACATATAACCACCAAAAATGAGCAGGCCGGCAATCGGGATGGTTAGTAAATCGTTAATTGGAGTAAAAAGGCCGAGCATGAAGATTGTCCCTCCAGCAACATACAACATATGTGGATATGCAAGTAATTGTGCTGTGATATCCCTTCCCAGGTTTCCATCAGAGGCAGCCCTTGTCACTACAATCCCGGTTGCTGTGGAAATAAGAAGAGCAGGCACCTGGCTGACAATACCGTCACCTACAGACAACAAGGAAAAATGGGTAGCTGCATCAGCAGCTGACATCCCTTGCTGAGCAACACCGATGATCATGCCGACGATTAAATTGATAAAGACAATGATAATCCCTGCGACAGCATCACCTTTTACAAATTTACTAGCTCCGTCCATCGCACCGTAAAAATCAGCTTCCCTCGAAACTTTTTCCCGACGCTCTCTTGCCTGTTGCTCAGAAATCATTCCAGCATTTAAATCGGCGTCAATGCTCATCTGCTTACCTGGCATGGCATCAAGTGTAAAGCGGGCTGCTACTTCGGATACACGTTCCGAGCCTTTGGTGATAACAATGAACTGTATAATAATCAATATCAAAAATAGAACAAGACCGACAACAACATTGCCCCCGACCACGAATGTTCCAAATGTTTCTACGACTCCACCGGCATCGCCATGTGTTAAAATCGCTCTTGTTGTCGAAACGTTAAGGCCAAGTCGATAAAGTGTCAATAACAATAGCAACGATGGAAAAACTGAGAATTGAAGAGGCTCAGTCATGTTCATTGAAATAAGTAGAACAAGCAATGCCAAAGAAATATTCAAAATGATGAGGATGCTAAGGAGCCAAGTTGGAAATGGAATAATCAACATGGCAACAATTAATATCACGCCTAGCATAACCATTAAATCTCTGGCTTTCATCTAATTACTCTCCTTATGCCCCAAAAATCCGTATAAATGGCGGCTGGTTGACTTTTCCGAAAATCAAATTTTATTTTTCAATCGATAAACGTAAGCTAAAATTTCTGCAACCGCCTTGAAAAACTCTTCCGGAATGGTGGCCCCAACTTCAGTCTGGCTGTACAAAGCCCTTGCCAATGGACGATTTTCAATCGTCGTGACTTCATTTTCTTTGGCAATCATTTTTATTTTTTGTGCTAAAAAATCTGCTCCTTTTGCAACAACATACGGAGCATCCCCTTTTTCTTCATCATACTTAATTACAACGGCAAAATGGGTAGGGTTTGTGATGACAACATCCGCGGTGGGAACATCCTGCATCATTCTTCGCATTGCCATTTCCCTTTGCCTTTGTTTTATTTTTGATTTGATCAGTGGATCTCCCTCAGACGTTTTGTATTCGTCTTTAATGTCCTGTTTTGACATTCGAATACTTTTTTCAAAATCGTACTTTTGATAAAGAAAATCCAACAAAGCTAGAAATAGCAATGATCCTGATGCATATAGACCCATTTGCACCGAAAGGGAACCAATCGTCGCTAATGCTGTTCCAACTGGCTTTTCTGCCAATGATAATATGACACTCATTTTGGCCCATAAAACCGAAAAGGTAACTGCACCAATGAATCCAATTTTCAAGATCGACTTCACTAGTTCGACAATGGCCCTCATCGAAAAAATTCGTTTAAAGCCGCTAATTGGATTTATTTTCTCTAATTTTGGTTGTATCGCTTCCATTGAAAAGATGACACCAACCTGCAAAAAATTGGAAGCCACCCCTGCAATCATTGCTACGAGCATAATTGGTCCTAAGTACATCGTCAATTCTTTAACAATTGAAATAAAAAGCTTCATCACATTTTGTTCGGTTATTTCCATAGTAATTGAATCTTGAAAGGAATTTTTAAAAAATGAAAAAATTCCTGTTTTCAAGTAATTTCCAGCAATCATTAAATATGTAAATACCGCCAATAATACGACTGCCGTATTTATATCCTGACTTTTTGCTGTTTGTCCCTTTTTACGAGCGTCCTGACGTTTTTTAGGAGTTGCGCTTTCCGTCTTCTCTCCTGAAAAAAATTGTAAGTCTAGTTTTAAGAGCTCCATTTATGAACCCCCGAGCAATCGCATGACATCACGCATTGTCACAAGCATCGTTTCAAAAAGATTTTGTACGACAGCCATCATCACACCCATCACGACAATGATGATAATAAAGCTCGCTATTGTTTTTACCGGAGCTCCAACAACGAATATATTCATTTGCGGCACCGTACGGGCAACTACCCCGAGTGCGATATCAACCAAAAACAAGCTACCCACTACCGGGATTGACATTTGTAGCGCAATCATGAACATGGTATTAAATGAACGGATCATAAATTCGGCAATATTGGCTTGCCCTAAAGGAAGCCAAGGCTGAGTAAGTGGAATAAAACGATAGCTGTAAAATATCCCATCAATCAATAGATGATGACCATTTAGAGTTAGCAACGTCATTAAACCAAAAGTATAAAAATATTGACCCATTAAAGGACTTTGAGCACCTGTTTGTGGATCAATCACGTTGGCAATAGAAAAACCCATTTGAAAATCAATAAATCCTCCTGCGATTTGAATCGCTGAGAGTATCATATAAGCGGTAAATCCAATCAATAGGCCAACGGCCGCTTCTTTAATGATTAATAGGAAAAAAGTTCCGTTCACTTCCGTCGAAGGTGCGTGAATAGCATAAAAAATGATCCATGAAAGGGCAAGACTCAGCCCGATTTTATGTGTGGCC
>JAUZPT010000003.1 GCA_030705745.1 Bacillota bacterium
GAACAGTTGATTGGAGCGGAAGGCGCGAAGACTCCTGCGGGAGTACGGGGCAGGGAAGACCCCGCAGGAGCCAAAGGCGACGAGGAGGCTTTCCGGCACGCCCGCGGAAAGCGAAGCGACTGAAGCGCAAATCAACAAACTTATTGCATAGTTCATACCTATATTATACCAAATTACCGCGGTAGTTTGTTAAAGAAAAAAATAAAAAGCTGTCGAAAGTTTTTCGACAGCCAGACAGCTCATAGCCGCCTTTTTTTATGATATGGAAAAAATAAAATCTGAAAAAGGATCTTGCGAAAAAATTGAATTAATGCTCCATTTGCTTTGCAAGAAATCCAGCTGCTGTTTCAACTGCTTTCTTTTCCACGTCACCAAGATTCCCTTCTTTTGCAACAATAATAACCGCACCAATTGGATCTCCATTGGCAATGATCGGTCCAATCGCAAACGCGGACATTGCTTCTTCACTGCCATCAATAAGAGAAAAATTTCCAATTTGATTTGAAAGAACGGAGTGGCGTTCTTGCATTGTTTTTTCTATTAATTCACTGATGTTTTTGTTTAAATAATCTTTTTTGGAACTGCCTGCAAGAGCAATATACGTATCCCGATCACATATTAGCACCGGATTGCCAAGGCTATCATATAAAGCTTCGGCATATTCTTTTGCAAAGTCACTCAATTCGCTGATAGGAGAATATTTTTTTAATATGACTTCGCCGTCACGATCGACAAAAATTTCTAAAGGATCCCCTTCTCGAATACGTAACGTTCTTCTAATTTCTTTGGGAATAACGACTCGACCCAAATCATCTATTCGACGAACAATACCAGTTGCTTTCATCCAATGTTGCCCCACTTTCATCTGATGATTTTTTTTGGCAATGACAAACTTTATTAGAAATCACCGCCAAGCTTCAAGCTTGAACTTAGTATCTTTCATATGGAAAGTTCTATACACATTGCTAATTTTTTTTCTTAAACGAGATAAACATTCCAAAAACGGATAAAGATACCAATTGAAATGAGCATATTAAATGAATACCCCGGGAGCTTTGTCATGAAACGTTGAATTGATTACAAAAACATTACATACATAGGAGTAACTTTTCAGCAGAACAGAAAAGCGTGTGAAACGAATGTTCCACACGCTTTTATCAAAAACCGCATTATCAACAATACTTATTAATAAAACCAAGTTTTAATTCACCGATTTTTGGTTTGTCTTTTTTGCAGCTTTCAATCCTTTAATCAATTCAAACGTAATATTGAGCCAATGTGCTGTTTCCACCCCTTTAATATGGACAACGAGTTTAAAGTTTTTCCCTTCCATTCCCGGGCCTACAATTTTGCCATACGGCTGAATAAGTTTGGATACTTGTTGAAGATCAATGAAATCAGTCTCTTTTTCACCGATTAAAATAGTTACTTCCTGTTTGTTCTGCTTGATGGATTCGACACCTATTTCCTTAGCAAAAACTTTCATTTCAGCTACTAACATTAAATAGGAAACCTCATCAGGATATTCTCCATATCGATCAATCATTTCCGCTTGCAGTTCCTCGACATCCTCAATCGTTTCAATCCCTCTAAAACGCTTGTACATTTCAATTTTTTGATGGCCGTCTTTAATATAGGCATCAGGAATATACGCATCTATTGGCAAATCGATTTCAATTGATGCCTTTTTATCTGCTTTGAAATCGCCTTTTCGTTCTTCAATTGCTTCCTTAAGCATTTGAGAATACAGGTCGAAACCGACTGAATCAATAAATCCATGTTGCTGAGCTCCCAAAAGATTCCCGGCACCACGTATAGACAAATCTCGCATCGCAATTTTAAATCCTGATCCCAGTTCCGTAAATTCCTTGATCGCTTGCAATCGCTTGTCTGCTACTTCTGTCAGGACTTTATCTTTCCGATACGTAAAATAGGCATACGCAACACGATTGGAACGCCCTACACGTCCCCTTAATTGATAAAGCTGGGAAAGCCCCATCTTGTCTGCATCAAATACAATCAGTGTATTAACATTCGGAATGTCAACGCCGGTTTCAATAATGGTTGTGCTAACGAGGACATCAAATTCTCCAGATAAAAAGCCCAACATCACCGACTCAAGCTCATTCTCTGACATTTGCCCATGCGCATAGGTAACCCGAGCATCAGGCACAAGCGCAGAAATTTCTTCTGCTTTGCGTTCAATATCCTCCACCCGGTTATACAAAAAGTAAATCTGACCATCGCGAGCCAACTCCCGCTCAATCGCTTCCCGCACAAGTGCACCGTTATACTCCATTACATATGTTTGAATTGGAAAACGATTTTCCGGTGGAGTTTCGATGACAGACAAATCCCTCACTCCGAGCATTGACATGTGCAATGTTCTCGGGATAGGGGTTGCTGTCAATGTCAGTACATCAACATTTGTTTTCAACTGCTTAATTTTTTCTTTATGCGTGACTCCAAATCTCTGTTCTTCGTCAATGATTAATAACCCTAAATCATGGTAGACTACGTCTTTCGATAGTATCCGATGCGTTCCAACCACGATATCGACCGTACCTGCCTTTAAGCCCTTCAGCGTTTCCGTTTGCTGTTTTTTTGATCTAAAACGGCTCAGTAAGCCGATATTAATCGGGTAATCCTGAAATCTTTCCCGCATCGTTTCAAAATGCTGCTGTGCCAAAATCGTTGTCGGCACAAGGAATGCGACTTGTTTTCCATCAGCAATCGCTTTAAATGCTGCACGGATCGCCACTTCCGTTTTTCCATACCCTACATCGCCGCAAAGCAGACGGTCCATTGGACGAGATTTTTCCATATCAACTTTAATTTCATGAATGGAACGGAGTTGGTCTTCCGTTTCCTGATAAGGAAACGCAGTTTCAAATTCACGCTGCATGTCGCCATCTGGTGAAAAAGAATAACCTACTGCCGCTTCTCGCTCCGCATAAAGCTTGATTAAATCATCAGCAATATCCTGGACAGATGAATAAACCTTCTTTTTAACCTTCTTCCAGTCGGTTCCACCCAATTTATATATTTTCGGCTCTTTTCCCTCTGAGCCGACAAATTTCTGGACAAGATCAAATTGATCAACTGGCACATACAGCTTATCGGTACCTTGATAACGTATATGAAGATAGTCTTTATGCAGCCCATTGATCTCCAGCGTTTCAATACCCAAGTATTTTCCGATCCCATGATTGACATGGACCACGTAGTCTCCTATTTTCAGCTCAGAATAGCTTTTAATTCTCTCGGCATTTGAAAGTTTTTGACGGCGCGTCGAGGATTTCTTTACTTTTTTGTTGAAAAGTTCTTCTTCCGTTATGACCGCTATTTTCTGAAGAGAAAACTCGAAGCCTGATTGCAGGCTTCCTTTCATGATTTGTACGTGTCCGGGAAGCAGTTGGCCGTTTTCAGGTAAAGAAACTGCCTCGATTTCATAATCAGCGAGCACTCGTACTAATTTATTAATCCTTTCGTCGTCGGGTCCGAGAAGTATAATGGAATAATGGCCTTTTTTCCAACGATCCACTTCCGCTTTCAGCAAATGCATTTGCCCGTGGAAATTTTGCATCGGCTTACAAGAAAAATTAATGATGTTCTGCGGATTTGTATTGGCTACATGTCGGAGAAAAAGCGACATATATAGTACAGGAAATGCTTTATTTTGCATTAAATTGGGCAACTCATGTGAAATGTGCAAATCATGAATAATTTGTCCTTCGCCTAGTAGGGAAGTGTACCACTCCGCTTCTTCCTTTTTTAGCGAATCGTCCATTTCTTGCACCCTGCTAATCTCATCTATGAAAACAAGTCCATTTTTTGGAAGGTAGTCTAGCAAACTACTAGGCTTATCGTAAGCGATTGACAAGTATTTAAATATTTGATCAGGTTTGATGCCGTTTTTAAGGCGGTCAAGTTCAAACCCAATATTCTGGGCAAGGCTTATCTTTTCCTTTTCGTTTTTTAACTTTTTCAAACTTGTGGAAAGGCCCTGTTGCAATCTTTCAATACTGCGACTAAATTCTTCTTGTTCAAAAGGTGTTTCACTTGCAGGACCAATGGATATTTGGTTCACTTTATCCTTCGAACGTTGATTTTCTAGGGAAAAGGATCGAATCGATTCGATTTCTGTATCAAATAATTCAATCCTGACCGGAGATGATTCTGTTAGAGGATAGATGTCAATAATGCCTCCTCTGACACTAAATTCACCCGGTGTGGATACCATTTCAGCTCGAAGGTAGCCCATCTTTACCAACTTCACCAACAGTTCATTCACATTTAAATCTTCACCGGTTTTCAGGGTAATCTGAAACCGGCTCCATAATTCTTTAGGTGGTATGATTTTTCTAAGACCCGCCATCGGTACGATGAGAATGCCACTTTGATTTTTAGTCCAATGGTTTAAAGCTTCAATTCTTTGGGCTTTCAATTCTGGACTGGCTATACTCATTTCTGCTGCAATCAATTCATTGGCAGGATATAGAAATACTTCGTCATCACTTACTAGATTAACAAAATCATCGTATAGTTTTTGAGCTTGTAATAAATTGTGCGTGACTAGCAAGATAGGCCGTTTCAATTGTTGATAAATAGAAGATATAAGAACCGTTCTTGCGGAGCCTGACAATCCGGCAATCAGCTGCTCCTTTAAGCCTTCCTGTATGCCGGCCAGAATCGAACGGGTATCGTCAAGTTGAAGAAAATGTGTTTTAAGACCTTTCAAAGTCAGTCCCCCTTTCACGAAATGCTGAAGCGCCTTGAACAGCCCCGACAAACGCCTTAGGAACAAGCAAAAAACGCTTGTTCCTGCGATAATTATTCTAAGGAGTTTCCCTTAGTGCAAGCGCCTTCAAGGCTGTCGAAAATAAGAAATAGAAAAATGCTTTGGAGTTCCTTCCAAAGCTTTTTAATGAATAAGGAAATCGTATTGATGATAGTCAGGGTTCCTGTCCAATGTTTCCTGGCAATCTTCACAAATGGATGTGACATGGATCTCGCCCGCTGGATCAAACGACACCATTTCCTGCCGTTCAGTCTCCGATAGCTTATGAAGACCAATCGCCTCACTATGAATTGAAATACGATCGATTGAGCCCATGTTCATCCCACAATGACGGCAATGGTAATGTATGGCCACGCCTGTCCCCCCTATTTAAGCATTCTTAGTAATTATTATTCACTTAATTTGGGGGTTTTATTCAGATTGTTTTATTGTATGAACGGGAAATCCTTTCGATGATTTTTTATTGATTAAATTCGTTCATGACCTGTAGAAACGGCCGTTCCAGCCAAGCCTCAGACGCCTCCGCACTTCTTCTGACAGCTTCAAGGATAATCGGCTGCTCATCCTTGTGAAAATCGCCAAGAACGTAATCTGGCACGCTCATTCCGTTTACAGGGCGATCAATCCCAATACGAATTCTATTAAATTGCTGCGAACCGGTATGTGCAACAGTCGATTTGATCCCATTGTGCCCGCCAGCACTACCCTTTTGGCGCAGCCTGATTTTCCCGACAGGCAAATCAAGATCGTCATAAATGACGAGTAAATCTTCCAAATCAAGATCATAGTAATCCATGACAGCACGAATCGATTCACCAGATAAATTCATATATGTAAGTGGCTTCAGCAAAATGACCTTCTCACCTTTATAATGTCCTATACCGTAAACACCCTTAAATTTTGTTTGATCCAATGGAATATTCAAACGGTTGGACAACTCGCTAATTACTTCGAAGCCTACATTATGCCTCGTTTTTGCATATTGCTTACCCGGATTCCCCAAGCCAACGATTAATTTCACCTTTTTCACCCCAGAACATCATCAGTCACGTAGTCATTATTATGATACGATAGTTTTTTATAAATGAGAACTGCAAAAGACGTAACCTCATGAGGCTACGTCCGTTTTTCTGATCAGTTGGATGTTTCTCTTCCCTCAGCGTTTTCAGGAGTGCCGCCATCCTGCTGTTCGCCGGAGTTAATTTCCTCTTCTTGTCTAGGAGGCAAAATCGAAGCGATTACTTCGTCTTCCTCATGATTGATCGTATAATCTCCCGCAGATTTTAAATCGGCGATCGTGATGGTTTCGCCCACCTGCAGGTTCGTTACATCGACCTCAATGACTTGAGGGATATTGTCCGGAGTTGAAGTGATAGATAACTGATGGAACGACTGTTGCATAACGCCTCCATCCTTCACCCCTGCACTATCGCCCACTAGAGAGAGAATTACATCCACCGTTAACTTGGATGACTTATCTACAGCTAAAAAGTCTGCATGAATAAACTCATGTTTGATACAATCCTGTTGGTAGTCCGCTAAAATGACATCATGTTTACTGCCATCGACATCGAGAGAAATGACTCCATTTCTTCCCACGGAACGAATAGTTTTTAACAAATCCGCAGAATTGATCGAAACAGGCTTGCTTTCCAGCTTCGCTCCATAGATTACAGCCGGAATGCTGCCGTTTCCTCTGATTTTTTTCAATGCCGATCTTTGGATCTCTTTGCGTTCAGTTGCTTGAAGTACAGTAGTCATGATTTGTCCCCTTCCTATTTATGTTCAAAAACTGCCTATATAAAAAAATGCCCTAAAATAGGAAGGTCTAAACGCACAAGTTCAAATCAATGGTTATTTCCGATAGAACAGAAAAAGGAAGGCTTGATACAGATAGGTTTCAAGCTCCCTTTTCCCATTATTTACTATCAATCAAACAGAGTACTTACCGACTGTTCTTCATGGACGCGGATAATCGCTTCACCAATTAATGGTGCCACAGAAAGATGGACAATTTTTTCGCTTCTTTTTTCTTCTGGAAGGTCGATTGAATTCGTAACAACCAACTCTTTAATTTTAGAGTTTTCAATCCGTTCAATTGCTGGTCCTGACAATACTGGATGCGTACAGCAAGCATAAACCTCGAAGGCACCATTCTCAACTAATGCGTTTGCAGCAAGCGTGATGGTTCCAGCTGTATCAATGATGTCATCGATTAAAATGGCAACTTTCCCTTCAATATTACCAACAATGTTCATGACTTCAGCTACATTCGGTTTCGGCCGGCGTTTGTCGATAATGGCAATTGGAGCCTTTAATCGCTCTGCCATTTTCCGCGCACGCGTCACACCACCGTGGTCAGGAGAGACAATGACAAGATCACCGTTAAATTCTTTACCTTTAAAGTACTCAGATAAAATTGGAACACCCATTAAATGGTCAATCGGAATATCGAAAAAGCCTTGGATTTGCGGTGCATGAAGATCCAGCGTGATGACACGAGTCGCTCCAGCTGTTTCAAGCAAATTTGCAACAAGCTTCGCCGTAATTGGCTCACGTGCGCGCGCTTTACGATCCTGACGGGCATAACCGTAGTAAGGCATAACGATATTGATTGTTTTGGCTGATGCACGCTTTAATGCGTCGATCATGATCAACAGTTCCATGATGTTTTCATTTACAGGAAAGCCGGTTGACTGGATAACGAAAACATCGCAGCCGCGAATACTTTCTTCAATATTAATCTGAATCTCTCCATCGCTAAAGCGTGTAACGGAACACTGCCCTAATTCCACTCCAATTACCTTCGCAATTTCCTCTGCAAGCGGATAGTTTGAGTTGAGACTGAAAACCTTTAAATTTGGATCTAAGTATTGATTCGACATGATGGCCCTCCAATAGTTTCGCTTATTTCTTCAGGTTAAGATTTTGAACGTAATTTTCTTTATTCACCTGGCGAGCACGGGCTATAGATAATGCTTCTCCAGGAACATTATTCGTAATGGTCGATCCAGCAGCAACGTATGCACCTTTTCCGATTGTTACAGGAGCGACAAGATTGGAATTGCAGCCGATGAAAACACCATCTTCAATCTTTGTTAAATATTTGTTTTTGCCATCATAATTGACGGTAATGGAGCCACAGCCGATATTTACATCACTGCCGATCTCCGCATCTCCGATATAACTGAGATGGGAAGCTTTGCTTGCTTTGCCAAATACAGCTTTTTTAATTTCAACAAAATTGCCGATTTTGACCTCATCATGAATTTCCGATTCAGGACGAATATGGGCAAAAGGCCCGATGTTCACTTGTGAACCAATTGCACTTTTATATGCTGCCGATTGACGGATAACTGTACCATCCCCAATTCGGCAATCTTCAATTTCGGTTTGAGGCCCAATTAAGCATTCCGAGCCAATAACCGTTTTTCCTTTGACAACCGTTCCTGGCAATAATACTGTATCCTGGCCGATTTCCACATCAGCACCAATGTATGTATTGGCAGGATCAATAATCGTAACTCCATTGCGCATATGAAATTCGTTAATTCTATTTCTCATGATCCGCTCAGCTTCTGCTAATGCTACACGGTCATTGACACCAAGCGTTTCTTCAAATTCTTCAGTCTGGTAGGCAGTTACGATTTGACCTTGTTTCTTCAAAATTTCAATCACATCGGGTAAATAATATTCACCTTGAACATTATCATTCGAAACATTTTTCAAAGCCTCAAACAGGGTACGATTATCGAAGCAGTAAGTCCCCGTATTTATTTCGTTTATTTCACGCTCCGATTGTGTAGCATCCTTATGTTCAACAATTTTTTCAACAAGGCCATTATCATTTCGGACCACGCGTCCATAGCCTGTTGGGTTTTGTATGCTAGCAGTAAGGATGGTCGCTTTGGCCGCTTGGCTATCATGGTGCTTAAATAGTGCTTCCATTGTTTCCGCCTTAATAAGCGGTGTATCGCCGCATACGACAATCGTAGTGCCTTCTTTTCCATCAAGCATTTCTTTTGCCTGCATGACCGCATGGGCAGTACCAAGCTGCTTGTCCTGCAGAGCATACTGGCTTTGAGAGCCTAATTGTGATTGAACCATTTCTGCGCCATGGCCAATAACCGTTACGATCTCTTCTATATGAAGTTTAAATATTTGATCCACAACGTGCTGAACCATCGGTTTGTTGCACACGGGATGAAGAACTTTGTATAGTTTGGACTTCATTCGTGTTCCCTGACCGGCGGCTAAAATCACGGCATAACGTTTAGACATGAGCAGGCCTCCAATTTACCTTTTTATCCATTAAAAATATTATCCTAAATGGCCGGGTATTTCAAGGAATGAACGATAAGTGTCTGTAATTGCCAGATGTTTTTTTTTGGGAAGAGTGTTTAATGATGCTTACGAGGAGGTAGTATTCTAAAGTATAAAATAAAAAGAGCCTTACTTATAGTAGTAGGCCCTTGTTGTTATTTGCTTAGGAAGCTCCTGCTTCTTCAAACTCAACTTCCACTTCCATTTCACCTAAACGATGATACTCTGTCAAAACAGCTTCCTGAATTTTCCCGCGTGTACCTGAATTAATTGGATGAGCAATATCACGGAATTCCCCATCTGGAGTACGTTTGCTTGGCATCGCCACAAATAATCCATTGTTCCCATCAATTACACGAATGTCGTGAACAACAAATTCGTTGTCTAGAGTGATTGATGCAATCGCTCTCATTCTTCCATCTGTGTTAACGCGTCGTAATCTTACGTCTGTAACTTCCACTGTGTTCACACCCTTTTTTTCTATAAATAAATTCTAAATTATTAATTCTACAAGAATTTCAGGATTCCTTCTTTAATTGTAAAATTTTTTTGAAAAATTAGGGCTAAATAGTGGTTAATTGTAAAAAACAGATAAAATATACAATTTATTAGTAAAAAAGTCCAAAAAAAAAGCGCTCCATTATTTCACGAGCGCAATTACTTCTATTTCGACCAAGGCATCTTTCGGCAGGCGGGCTACCTCCACACACGAACGAGCTGGTTTATGGTTTGAAAAATATTCTCCATAGATACTGTTTAATGCTGCGAAATCATCCATATTTTGAATAAAAACAGTCGCCTTTACTACCGTTTCAAAGGATGCTCCTGCTTCTTTTAACACCGCATCGAGGTTTTTAAATACTTGGTGCGCCTGCTCTTCAATTCCTCCATGAACCATTACGCCTTCGGCTGTTAAGGGAATTTGACCCGAACTGTAAAAAAGATTATTTACAATGACACCTTGAGAATATGGCCCAATCGCAGCTGGCGCCTGATTCGTTTGAATCGTTCTCATATTATTTACCCCTGCCTTTTTTTAAAAAATAATTGCCTTCTTTTACATTAATTCTTTTTTCTCTTACATCAACGTCTGAAAGCTGGATGAGTGAAATGTATTCATCAACAAGGCGTTCTTCTATTTTCTCTGCCTCTACAAGTACCGCAATACCTGCGACAATCGCTTTAAACTCCTCCAATAAGCTCTTCATGCCCATGACCGTTCCGCCTGCTTTCATGAAATCGTCCACAATCAGGACTTTTGATCCTTCTGCTAGGCTTCTTTTGGACAAAACCATCGGTTGTATTCTTTTTGTTGAGCCGGAAACATAATTGATGCTGACCGTGGGACCTTCCGTAACTTTACTATCCCTTCTCACGATCACGACGGGAACGTTTAGCTGGCTTGCGACCGCATATGCAAGGGGGATTCCTTTCGTCGCTACAGTCATGACCACATCGATGGAAGAAGCCGCATATGCTGACGCAATGATTCTTCCCGCTTTTTGGACAATAGACGGATTACCGAGAATATCCGTCAAGTATAAATAGCCTCCTGGCAATAGCCGATCAGGTTTTGCAATCATTTCACACAGCTGTTGCACAAAGGGTTTTGATTCCTCGTCACTTACCTTAACAAAGAACTTCACCCCTCCAGCAGCCCCTGGAATCGTTTGAAGCGTTCCAATCCCTCGATGTTCAAACGTTTCTTTAAGAATCCCTAGATCTTCGCTGATGGATGATTTAGCGGAAGAATAGCGTTCTGCAAAATAGGTAAGCGGAATGAGCTGGCGCGGGTGCTCGAGCAAGTAGGTCGTCATATCAACTAATCGTTCACTACGGCGAAATTTCATATAAACCCTCCAAAAAACCGTATGATGTTACCTTATTATAGAATTAACATTCGGATTTAATCAAGAGTATGTCGTTCACCGAGCAACCTAACAGCAAAAACCTGATCGCAAAATCCTCTTAGGCCATTATAAATACGGTGCATTCTGGAATCATGCTGCATGATAGCAAAAACTGTCGGTCCGCTCCCGCTCATTAAAACTGCATCTGCCCCAAATCTTTTCATTTGGTCTTTAATTTGGGCTACGTCCGGATGAAGGTTTAAGGTAACTTCCTCTAAAACATTCCCCATGTTTTTGCATACTTTTTCAAAATCATTCGTAAGGATTCCATCAATCATTTCCTTTGTATCCGGGTGTTTAACGGTATTTAAATCCAATCTCCTATACACATCTGCGGTGGAAACACCAATAAAGGGCTTGGCCAAAATGATCCAGCATGTAGGAGGAGCAGGCAAGTCTTTAATCACTTCCCCTCTACCTGTTGCAAGGGCTGTTCCGCCATAAACACAAAAGGACACGTCTGAACCAATTTCCGACCCCAGCTCGGCCAATTCATCCAATGTCAATCCCAAGTCCCACAATTTATTCAAGCCGCGCAGTGTAGCTGCTGCATCACTGCTGCCGCCCGCCAGTCCTGCCGCTACCGGAATATTTTTCTCGATCGCAATTGAAACGCCTTTTTTAACTTTAAACCTTTCCTTTAACAACAAGGCCGCCTGATACGCAAGATTGCGCTGATCATCCGGAACAAATCGATTATGGGAGAGTATAAAGATTTTATCTTCGTCCAATAAGGTCAATTCGACACGATCAGCCAAGTCAATCGTTGTCATAATCATTTCAACCTCATGATAACCATCTGGACGTTTATGTAAAACATCTAAAGTTAAGTTGATTTTTGCGGGTGCTTTAATTAAAAGTCTCACTAGGTTCACCTACTTTTTGTAAATTTCCACGTTCCCCATATTTTGTCCTATTTTACCACAAAATGATATAAGTAAGACGTAACATTCATAATACCTTTCAAAATTATTATTTTATCATTAGTAGCCTTGTGAAAAAAGGGAAACCTGCTCTAATTAAAGACGTCCACGAGTAAATCTGAACGTGTGAAAAATTGATGTAAAAAAACAGGCCAAGGAAGGACCTTGACCTGTTGCCGTGGAGAATTGCTATTTCCATAAGCTGTTTTCCTATTTAAAGAAAAATGTAAAGCATGTCCCTATCGCTTCTGAAGTAACTGCTGTTCCGCCAACTCGATGGCACGCTTGACCATGTTACCGGCATCTTTGGCGCGGATTCCTCCCCAGCCTTCTTTTTGCACGACATCATAAAACCCAAGTTCTTTTGCAAGTTCCTCTTTAAAACGATCCGACATTACTCCTCTTCTTCTAGCCATCTGAAACAACTCCTTTCATTCTCCATCGGCATTACTTAGTATGGATGGTAGGCCGTTTTTTTATGAAAGGCTCCTTTTGGGACTGGTATTAAAAATGAAAAAAGCAGGAAACCTATTGGTTCCCTGCCCGCTTAAATCACTATATTTTAGCTTAAAACAACGTGCCCTGCTGCATCTTCAAAGAAGGTAATTTGAACCGTTTCGGTAAGAACATCTGCATAACTGTACGATACCCGTTCAAATGCATTTTCATCCTGATCTAACTCAATTACAAATACTGATGGATAAGTCTCTGATAAAACACCGGAACGCTCAATCGTCTTTCTGCGTCCACCGTTTGCCTTTAGCAAAAGTCTTTTTCCTAAATTTGAATCAAGAGCCATCTTAATATCGGCTAGGGTTTTTGGCATGCGGTTCACCTCACTGTATAAAGTATAACACATTGACACAATGCTGTCAAACAAAAACATAAATTATATCAGTCGAACAAAAAGATTGTCAATATTTTTTCGTCTACTTTTTCTACTATTTTTCAACATTTTTAGCATACCCAAAAATTTCTATGATTATGTAGGCTGGACTAAGAAAAGCTCTGGCCACCAAAAAACAAAAAACCTCTCTCGAAAGAAAGGCTTCTGTCTATTCCTCATCATGATTTCCTTGTTTATACGGCATCCCAGTGCGAAGCACTCCCCTTGTTTCAATTCCGCCAAGCCCCTTTTCTCCGGTCAGCGTATTTCGTAATACATCCCACACATTGATTCTTTCCATAAAGGGAGTAAAACTTATTTTGGCAACAATATAGACAGGATCGAGCGCATGTATATTGATGCGGGAAGGCGAACTCGCAAAGTTTGCCCCTGCATGTATAAGCGACTCAAAATGGGACTGGCATGCTCCAGCAAAAATAACCAATTGGTCCAAATGCGGAGATTTTTTTCTGGCTTCAAGCACTGTTTGGACAAAATGCTTGGAATGGCGGTACGCATTAATATCTGTCTTTTTCCCTTTTGCCTTTGAGTAAGCATCATGACCGGTAATCACGAGTATATCTGGACGGTAATAATCGATTAATTGCCCTACTTTTTCAGGCATTTCTTTTTCATTACAGTGTATTCCAACGACAGGTACACCAATTTTTTCGTATACCGTCAGACATTTTTTCAAATAGGAAGCATCTCCATCCAGGTGGAGAACCTTTCCTGGAATTTGAAAATAATTCGTTGGCTTCGTATATCCTCCTGTTGTTTCATACTCCTGTTTTTGTTTTAATAAATCCACTTCTTGACGAAAAAGGCGAAATGATTGTTCTTCTAACGATCTGAATTCATCCGTGAATGCCTTCCGTTTATTTTGGTCAATAACGATTAAATCCTCATAAGGTGCATCTGCCACAATTCGAAATTCTTCTCCGTAGAGAATCGCCGATTTTTCCCCAAACCTTTCTCCGATATCTATGACCCGAAAAAGAATATCACAATTATATGATCGTCTGCCGACAATATCCATCTTGTTAATATCCACTGCCGTCACTCCAATAAGACCAGGCGTTAAGACTTTGCATGATCAAGTTTCTCTCATAAGCTATGCAAAAGCCCGAGAAAGGGTGATTAGAAAAGCGGTAGCTTCCGTTTTGGCCATCAGAATAAAGAAAACTCGCCAGGATCAGCGAGTCTCGTGAAAGAAGCGGTATAATTCATTGCTAAGACGGCCGAACTCTTCAAGGGAAAGGGTTTCTCCCCTTCGACCTGGATCGATCTCGCTTAGGCGTAGCGCTTCTAAAATATCTTCTTTTCTTTGTTTTCCTTCGGGAAGTCCGCTCGTTAAATTATTAAGCAGCGTCTTTCTCCTTTGGGCGAAGGATGCTCTCGTCACCTGAAAAAAGAAATTCTCATCCTTTACTTCCACTGCCGGTTTTTGTCTTCTAGTCAGCCGAATGACAGCAGAGTCCACATTTGGCTGAGGAATAAAGACCGTTTTCGGTACGATCATCACAGTTTCTGCTTCAGTGTAATATTGAACTGCAATCGAAAGGGATCCATAATCCTTCGTACCCGGTTTAGCAGCAATCCTGTCTGCAACCTCTTTCTGGAGCATTACGACAATCCCGCGAATTGGCAAACGCTCTTCGAGAAGCTTCATGACTATCGGAGTCGTCACATAATAAGGCAAATTGGCAACAACCATCACGTCTTCCATTTCGCTGAATTCCTGCTCAATCATTTTACCTACGTCAGCTTTTAATACGTCTTGATGAATAATTTTAACATTTGGATATGGAGACAATGTATCTTCTAAGATTGGCAGAAGTCGCTGATCGATTTCGAAGGCCACCACTTTTTCACTCTTCCGTGCCAATTGCTCCGTTAAAGCCCCAATGCCAGGACCGATTTCGATGGTTCCAGTGAGTTCCTTTATTTCAGCAAAGTCGACTATTTTATTAAGAATATTTGTGTCGATCAAAAAGTTTTGTCCAAGACTTTTCTTGAAGGAAAAACCGTATTTTTCCATAATCGCTCTCGTTCTTACCGGTGTCGCAATATCTTTATGCATCTTAATCCTCCTGACGTATAGCAGAGAGTGCTTCTGCAAAAACGCTTTTGCTCACTTGAAACATCATTAAACGTTTATGCAATTGCTTCCCATTTGTATAGCCTATTTTTAAAAGTTTGCCGAGTTTGATTCTTCTTTCCTTTGATCCCTCTCCACCAATTAATCCTGCTAGCAATAAATCTTCCTGAGTGATCACTTCTTCAATCGTCTCGTGCATATATTGATCATCCTTCAGTGCCTCTTTAATCAGCTGTATATTCGCATGCTCAACCCCGAGGCCTTTACCAGATTTTGCAATCGCATCTTCCTTCGAAATAAAAGCATGCTTGCAGCCCGGTACTTTTTCAGAAATCGCCTTACGGATTTTTTCGCCAGGGAAATCCGGATCGGTAAAAATGATTACACCTCTTGTAGTTCGGGCAAGCTTTATTTTTTCGATTGTTTCATCATTTATCGCAGAGCCATTCGTTTCGATTGTGTCCGCATCAACAGCTCTTTTAATGGCAGTTGTATCGTCTTTCCCTTCCACCACAATAATCTCTTTTATTTTCATTATTTCCCTTATATCTCCTTTATAAATAACTCTATTACAAGCGATAATTTATTTTTAATAATTTGAAAGAAAACTGAAACATTTCTGTAATCAAATTCGTCTATATAGGCAACAAAGCAAATAAAGTTAAGTATAAAGAAATTTACCCAAAAAGCAAAATGCAGAGGAATGACTCCTCTGCACTTGTCTAACTAATTCAGAATTTTAATTTTGATTTTTCGATTACCCCAACGAAATGCCTGATACTCCGATGGAAAGAACACATCGATTTTGTACCCTTTGATTGCCGAGCCAGTATCCGCTGCGATGGCGTAACCGTAACCTTCCACATATACCTTTGTCCCAAGCGGAATAACTCTTGGATCAACAGCAATCACTTTCGCGTCAGGATTGGCGTGCAAATTGATGCCAGTGGCAGTATGCCCTGAACAGCCATTACAATCTGCAGTATAGGCGGTGGTCGTCACATACATCTCTTTCCCCCCGCTGACTTCTCCACGGGAAACCTGCATTGTTAATTTTTTCGTACCTAAGGCCACAATTCTATCCTGCTTTTTTTGAACCATTTTCTCGCTTAGCAGTTTTCTTGATACTTCTTTGCCGTTTTCAAGGACCACTTCAAATCGTCTTGATTTAAGTCCTTTCTTCCCCTGGGCTATAACTTTTTCTTTCCCCTGAGGAAGTTTGACATCTTTTTTTGTTACTACGGCAAATTGAACTGGTTCTTCCACTACATCGGTGACTTTTTCTACTCGAATGACGTTGATAACGGCATTTTCTTTGACTTGCGCAGTCAATGACGGTTCAACTCGGTCTAATTTAGAAAGTTTGATACCCTGTTGTTTTAAAAAGTCAGCGACCGTAGCCGAAGTGGACCAAACGTGCTTCTGATGTCCGCCATCCATCAGTGTAAGAGGAACAGCATTGCGTATGGCAATGATCATCTTACTTTTAATGACTTCGTGCGTTCCTGGAGAAATTTGGTCATTCGAATTCAGGACATAATTCTGCTCCTTTAAGAGCTCTGCAACCGTTTTGGTTGTTGTCCAGACCGTTTTTTTCTCGTTGTCTTTCACAATTTGAACTTGTTTCGCTGGTTTCCAAACGATCGTTAATTCGTTTTTTACTGTGCTGCTTGTCGGTGGAAACACTAAGTCTTGAGAACGAATGGGTACTTTAAGTTCATCTAAAAGTTCCTTGATGGTGTCTGCATGTGTTTTGATGACTTCTTCTTTTCCATTCAGTGTTAATGCAACGGTCTTTTTCGATCCTTCGTAGAACAGGATGCCCAATGTAGCTGCAAAAACTAGGAAACTAGCAAAAAATACGGCTAATTTCTTCCTCCTCAAAGACTTTGAAAACAAATTTTTCATGTCTTTGATTACGATGAAAAACGCCTCCTTTTCTTGGAGTGATTATAAATAACCAAGCTGCCGACTGTCAACCGATACACCTTGCTGGAACGTATTTCTAATTATGCATACACCAGGAAAGAATGCAAAGGAAAACTTCTCGACACGATTATCCTATGATGAAAAGGAGACATGTAGAACTTTTAGTTAAAACAAAAAAATAGGACAAACACTCCCGCAAATCGACATAATCTCCTATCGATTAATGCCGAATAATTTTTCTGCGTTCTTTGTGGTGGCTTCTGCCACATTTTCAAGTGTGAGTCCCTTGATTTCGGCAATTTGCTCGGCTACAAGCTTTACAAAGGCAGGTTCATTTCTCTTTCCTCGATGTGGATGAGGAGTCAGGTACGGACAATCCGTCTCTATTAATAATTTCTCGAGTGGGATTTCTGCCGCAACTTCTTTCGGTGCTTTTGCATTTTTGAAAGTGACCGGGCCTCCAAGCGAAATGAAAAAATTCATTTTCACACATTCCTTGGCAATTTCCACACTTCCGCTAAAGCAATGCATAATGCCCCCGACTTCCTCCGCTTTTTCTTCTTTCAAAATTTGAACAATATCGGCCGTTGCATCACGATTATGGATGACGATGGGAAGCTTGACCTTCTTTGCCAGTCTGATTTGCCGGCGAAACACTTCTTTTTGGACTTCCTTAGGTGATTTATCCCAATAATAATCCAACCCCATTTCCCCGATTGCCACTACTTTAGGGTGCGCGCTTAATTCCTCTATCCAAAGCAGGTCTTGGTCCGTCATATCAATGGCATCAACTGGATGCCAGCCAATACACGCATAAATAAAGTCATACGCCTCCGTAAGCTCCATCGCCCTTTCAATCGTCGGCCTGTCAAAGCCCACTACCACCATTTCAGATACACCTTCTGATTTTGCTCGTTCAATCACTTCCTCCAGATCCTCACTGTATTGTTCTGCATTTAAATGTACGTGTGTATCAAATAACATCGCCCAATCTCCTTTGCACCAATCATATCTTTTTATTTTACACATATAACCGAATTTTTAAAAAGAAATGGATGATGGATAAATTTTAAAAGCAAAAAATGCTCCACGATTGTTACACGTGGAACATTTTTAGACAAATTTCTTATTTTACTTGCGCACCATTCGGCAAATTTTGATCAACTGCAGCCAAGGATAGCATCCCTTCCGATGACCCGGCTAATATCATTCCTTCGGACAATTCCCCACGGAGTTTTACCGGTTTTAAATTCGTCACGCAAATGACTTTTCGGCCGATGATGTCCTCCGGTTTATAATACTGGGCAATTCCTGATACGACTTGCCTTTTTTCATAGCCAAGATCGAGTTGCAGCTTTAGCAATTTGTCCGCTTTTTTAATCGGTTCGGCATGAACGACTGTTGCTACCCGTAAGTCTATTTTCATAAAATCATCAATGGCTATTTCTTCGGTTACAGGCTTCTCAATCTTCTTTTCCTCCACTGCCGGTTCGGTTCCCTGCATTTGGATCTTAATGAATTCCACCTCATCCGCAATCTCAAGTCGAGGGAAAATCGGGTCGCCTTTGTCGACTTTTGTTCCAGCAGGAATCACTGAAAACTCGCCTAGGCTTTCCCATGTTTTCAAATCCTCAGCTTGCAAGCCTAATTGCTTGAAGATCTTTTCAGGTGTTTGGGTTAAAAACGGCTGTAGCAGGATCGCTATACGTCGTAACGATTCAGCTAAATGAACCATAACGCTATCTAAAACTGGTTTCTTTTCTTCAGCCTTCGCCAAACTCCACGGCTGTGTTTCATCAATGTATTTATTCGTGCGGCTGACTAACTGCCAGATATTCGCCAGAGCCACTGAGAATTCCATCTTCTCCATCGCTTCTTCATACTTTTTAACGGTTTCTTTATTCATAGCGAGTAATGAGGAATCAAATTCTCCCATCGACCCTTTATATTCAGGTACGACCCCACCACAATACTTTTCGATCATGGCAACTGTACGATTCAACAGATTTCCGAGATCATTGGCAAGATCAAAATTGATTCTTTCCACAAATCCTTCCGGTGTAAACACCCCATCGGACCCAAAAGGAACTTCCCTTAACAAATAATAACGCAACGCATCAAGGCCATATCGATCAATCAGTGTGACTGGGTCCACGACATTCCCCTTCGACTTGGACATCTTGCCGTCCTTCATCAGCAGCCATCCGTGGGCAAACACCTTTTTCGGCAACGGAATATCCAGAGCCATGAGCATGATTGGCCAATAAATCGTATGGAACCGAACAATCTCTTTTCCGACTAAATGTACATCAGCCGGCCAATAATTCAAGTATTTCGCGTCATTTTCCGTTCCAAAACCAAGAGCGGAGATATAATTCGATAAAGCATCAATCCACACATAAATAACATGTTTTGCGTCCCCAGGTACTTTTACTCCCCATTCAAACGTCGTACGTGAAACCGCCAAATCCTCGAGTCCCGGTTTGATAAAATTGTTGATCATTTCATTTTTACGCGATTCGGGTTGAATAAACTCCGGATTTTCTTCGTAATACTTCAATAAGCGGTCCGCATATTTGCTCATTCTAAAAAAGTACGATTCTTCTTTCACCATTTCTACTGGCCTGCCGCAATCCGGACAATTTCCATTTTCCAACTGGCGGTCGGTAAAAAATGATTCACATGGAGTACAATACCAGCCCTCATACTGATCAAGGTATATATCGCCCTGCTCCAGCAGCCTTGCAAAAATCTTTTCGACAATCTGCTTATGCCTGTCCTGTGTTGTACGTATAAAATCATCATAAGAAATATCCAGCTTGCTCCACAAATCTTGAATTCCATTCACTATTTCATCCACATACTGCTGTGGAGTGATGCCCTTTTCTTCTGCCTTGCGTTGGATTTTTTGTCCGTGTTCATCCGTTCCTGTTAAATACATTACATCGAAACCCCGCAAGCGCTTATAGCGGGCCATTGCATCTCCTGCAACCGTAGTATACGCATGACCAATATGTAGATTTCCACTTGGATAGTAAATTGGCGTAGTAATATAGAACGTCTTTAACTTCTCTTCCATCGTCATCTCTCCTTCTATTTTCGACTGGACAAATTGCCTGCTATCATTATTGCCTTATCGAAACCACTTATATCATCAAAATATACCTAAAATAAGCCATTTGCGCAACAAACCAATTCATTTTCGCCCGTAAGTAAAAAATTATATCCCCTCTGATGTAATTTTAATAAATATTAGTTTAATTTCTATAGTCGAATATAAAAATAATTTCAAATTTTGTCGAAATATGTCGAATTATTTTTATCTGTAAATTC
Organism: Bacillota bacterium; assembly: GCA_030705745.1. Taxonomy (GTDB): domain Bacteria; phylum Bacillota; class Bacilli; order Bacillales; family Cytobacillaceae; genus Neobacillus_A. The sequence continues at coordinate 20,207 of JAUZPT010000003.1, forward strand.
AATATTATTATTCAATTTCCAATTACTATGGAAATTTATGTTAACTATATACTTATGAAGATTGATATGATAGGCTTTTACTAGGCCATTAAAAAAAATATTACTTTTCATTATAAAGTAATTGACGTTTTTGGGAATGGCTGGTATTATTAAGTTAGTAAAAAAAATGTCGAATATTGACGAATTAAATTATAGAGAAAAATCGTTAAGTTTGAGAGGAGATTATTTAATATGAAATCTACAGGTATTGTTCGTAAAGTTGATGAATTAGGACGTGTGGTAATTCCGATTGAATTACGACGCACATTAGGTATCGCAGAAAAGGATGCACTTGAAATTTATGTGGATGATGAAAAAATCATCTTGAAAAAATATAAGCCAAACATGACTTGCCAGGTAACAGGCGAAGTTTCCGACGACAATATTACACTTGCTGGTGGAAAACTCATCCTTAGCCGTGAAGGTGCTGAACAGCTTCTTCAGGAAATTCAAAACACATTCGAATTAGCGAAATAAAAATAGTAAATTCCAGGCTTCTCCTTTAATGGAGAAGCCTTTTTCTTAATCAATATGATATACCTGATAAACATCTCTTTTTGCAAGGCCCCGATCAACGGCAGTTTGTTTGATTGCTTCCTTTACGGATAGGTGCTTCACTTCAGTATAATGTTCTATATGTTTTTCGATTGTTAAGGTCTCCCACCAGTTAGACTCTTCTTCCGCATCGTCGGAAGCCCCTTCCACAATTATACAAAATTCCCCACGAATCTCATCACGCTCTGTCCATTGTATCGCTTCACTCAAATTTCCACGAATAAATTCTTCATACCTTTTTGTTAATTCCCTGCACACGGCAATTTTTCTATCACCAAGTACTTCCAACATCAAAACAAATGTTTCCTTCAGACGATGGGGGGATTCATAAAAGATAAGAGTCGAAGTTTGTCGTTTGAGCGTTTCAAGCTCCTTCCTTTTTTCTTTTTTTTGACGATTCAGGAACCCGTAAAAGTAAAAGGGCTGGCTTTTAAGGCCTGAAGCAATTAATGAAGTAAGGGCGGCATTCGCACCAGGAAGTGGCACAACCGCCACATGTTCTTCTATTGCACTGACAACCAGCTCATAACCCGGATCTGATATTGCAGGCATGCCTGCATCGCTGACAAGGGCAATTTTTGCACCTGCCTTGATTTTTTCAAGTAATTTTTCACCGCTTGCTTCTTTATTGTGTTCGTGATAGCTGACGACCGGGGTTTGAATTTCAAAGTAATTGCACAGTTTTTTCGTATTTCGAGTATCTTCTGCTGCAATAAAATCAGCTTCCTTTAAGAGACGGACCGCCCGGAAACTCATGTCTTCAAGGTTGCCGATAGGGGTAGGCACGAGATAAAGAATGCCTTTTTCTGTTTCATTTTCAAAGCTCTTTTGCTGCCACATCACCATCACTCCTTTCCATTAGTAAGAATTCATCCTTTTTCTTTCGTGGCAATCGCTTGAATTGGTATTCCGCTTTCAAGGCATCACTTTTATTTGCATATCTTTTGTTAAAAATCAAAACGACCGGTCCCCTTCCCCTTGTATACTTCGCCCCTTTTCCCTCATTATGAGCCTTCATTCGGCGTTCAAGATTATTCGTATAACCTCCGTAGTAACTCCCATCTTTGCATCTTAAAACATAAAAATAATGTTCAGCATTCTCCATATAAAATCTCTCTTAACTCTGGGGTATATTCGTTTTCTTCATTATAAACCAGAAGCGGTGGTAAAATTTTTAAATCGGGACTTCCATCTTTAATTGCTTCAACCAAGATAATATTCGCTTCTTTCCCTGCTCTTGGATAGACTAGCTGCAATCTTTTCGGCTCGAGCCTATACTGCCTCATTAACGTCAAAATATCGAGCAACCTTCCGGGACGGTGGACAAATGCAACCTTCCCGCCTTCCCTTGCCAACTGGCTTGAAACACGAATCGTATCTTCTAGGGTGCATAGTATTTCGTGACGGGCTATCGCATAATGTTCATTCGCATTCATTTCTTCTTTCGATGGAGTTGTAAAGTAGGGAGGATTACATGTGATAACATCAAATTTTCCATACCCTAGTTTTTCAGGTATGTGTTTAATATCTCCATGAATCATATGAAGACGCTCCTGCAATCCATTATATTTAATACTTCGGTCGGCCATGTCGTATAGGCGCTCCTGGATTTCCACGCCTGTGATCGAACCTTTTGTCCTTGCGCTCAAGAATAGGGGAATAACTCCATTTCCGCTGCATAGGTCAATTAGATTACCCTTTTGAATCGGGACATAGACAAACCTCGCCAATAGAACGGCATCAAGTGAAAAAGAAAATACAGACGGGCTTTGGATAATTCTTAACTTCTCCGCCAGCAAATAATCGAGACGTTCATCTTCTTTCAGAATAACCATATATGTATATCCTCCGATAATTTTCAAAGCTAAAAAAGGATGCTTAAGAAAAATAGCCTTCCTGCTGGAAGGCCGACTTCATTTTTTATTCAAAAACGATAAGCAAAATAAACAATCTCCTTCTTTACGAAGGCTGCCAAAATGCAAGTTACAAATATGGAATCCTTCTTGATAAAGACGAGCAAGATTATCATAACCTTCTCCTATATCAATCGATTTCATATCTGTCATTTCGGACGGGTTCATACCCTTCCGTTTGCCTTTTTGGACGATTTTCTCCTGTCCGGTGGTCGTTTCCAGACGGCGCCTTAATAGTTCGTTTTCAAGCTTCAAAGCATGATTTTCTTCTAGTATTTCCGCTAAATGCTGCTTTAACTCACCAAGCTGCTGATAAAGATGGCCAATTTGTGTTTCCATATTACTTACTGACTCAAATATTTCTTTCTTATCCACGTATTCCACCTCATTAGTCTGTGGATTGTATAGAAAAGGCACCTTCTTTAATGATTTCCTCCAGCGTGAATTCCAGAACACGTTCCTGATCCTTTATCTCCACCTGAAGCACGCGTTCCAAAATATTTAATCCTACCACTTTTCCTTCACCTAGTGGTGTACCAACCATTTCACCCAGGTCTGGCAGGAGTTCTTTCGCTGTTTCGTATTCATCATTTTCATATTTCAAACAGCACATTAATCTGCCGCATAATCCAGATATTTTGGTAGGATTCAAAGAAAGGTTTTGATCTTTTGCCATTTTAATCGAAACGGGATCAAAATCTCCTAAAAAAGTGGAGCAGCAGAGCATGCGTCCGCATGGCCCGATACCACCCAACATCTTGGCTTCGTCTCTGACACCGATTTGGCGAAGTTCAATCCGTGTACGGAAAATCGCGGCCAAGTCCTTCACAAGCTCTCGAAAATCAACTCGTCCATCTGCTGTAAAATAAAAGATTACCTTATTTCGGTCGAATGTATACTCGACATCTACAAGTTTCATATCAAGTTGATGCTCATTCACTTTTTCGCAGCAAACCTCATAAGATTCCCGGGCTGCCTGCTTATTTTCTTCTACGATCATTCGATCCTTTTGATCCGCAATCCGAACGACTTTTTTCAAAGGAAGTACGACATCGTGCTCGCCTACTTGTTTACGGGGAACGACTACTTTTCCATATTCGACACCGCGAACCGTTTCAACTATGACAAAATCGTCCTTTAGGATGGAAAAATCACCGGGATCGAAATAATATATTTTACCCGCTTTTTTAAAGCGTATTCCTACAACATCATACAAATGAAGATCCCTCCTGCAATTTTAACACAAGCTGTTCCATCAACAGCTGAGGATTCATATTGGCTTGCAGCCTTCTTTTAGCGTCTAGAATTGCTGCCATTTGCTCGGATATGCGCCTTCCTGATGCATGCAAGGCAAATTGCTTTAACCGTTCACTTTCCTTTTTAAAAACAATTTGATCCTGCTTATCTAGCTGTATATATAATAAATCCTTTATAATAAGAAGTAAAAGATCTAAACCGCGATCCAGTTGTTCTTTCTCTTTAAAATGCAAAAACCAATCTCCTTGAAGGTTGACCATTGCCTCAAGAGGATTTTTATTCAGCACTTCATATAATTTTACCACTAATTTTTGGGCTTGTGCAAACCAATCATCGACATTTAGTGCGATTGCCTCATCTAAATTATTCGTCATCTGGGCGAACAATGCCGCATTAAGAGGATTTATGCCGTTTTCCACCAGTTGCTTGGTCATAGCATTAAGAGGTAAAGGCTTAAAGGACAGCGTTTGGCATCTGGAAAGAATGGTAGGCAATATTTGTTGGACTTGCTGCGTGAGCAAGAACGCGACCGTTTCTGCATTCGGCTCCTCCAAAAACTTAAGCAAGCTGTTCGAAGCCCCATTCGACATTTTATCGGCGTGGACAATCATATATACTTTTTTGGAAGACTCGACTGCTTTTTTGGAGAATTCCTCCTGTAGCTCTTTTATTTGCTGTTTTTTTATGGAAAGTCCATCAGGCTCAACGATATGCACATCAGGATGGTTTCCATTCGCAATCCGTTTGCAATTATTGCATGCTTCACAAGGTTGATACCCATTAATAGGAGCCTCGCAAAATAATGCGCGGGCAAGCAACAGAGCAGTATCCTTTTTTCCAGTCCCCCTCATGCCTTCCAATAAATAGGCATGTCCCACACGGTTTTTAATGATACTATTTTGCATCATTTTTAAAACCGTCGGCTGTACCTTCTCCAGTTCTTCCCACGTTTTTGCCACGTCGATCACTCACTTACGTATATAGATTAATCAATAATCCTTTAATTTCTCCGATTTTACCCAGGACATCAATTGATTTTTCTTCTTTATTTGTTAAATCCTCTGTTAATTCAACCAGCTTCTGATCGATCGTTTCCACCGTTTTCAACGATCGACCTTGTCCGAATTGATTCCAGCTATGCGATTGCTTTAAACCCATTCCAAAATCCACTGTTTCCTTCACAAAGCGTTTAACAAGTGTCTTGAATTTTGCTAAATCCTTGAATGTACGTGACCGGGAAAGCATATCCCCTGCAGATTCTATATCGGTTAATAGCTGTTGTAGGCCCTCTACATGCAGTTTTTGGTCTTGCTTTTGAACAAATTCGTTAAATCTTATTCCACCATTCTGCTGTGGCTTTTGATCAGCTTTCACTTGATCTCTGTTTACACGCAAGTCTTGATTGACCTTCATCTGTATGCCTCCGCTACCTTTGACGATTAAAATTGCATAAACTGTTCGATAGGAAGGACAAAGACCGTCGCTCCTCCCACTTGTACTTCCACCGGATAAGGAACATACGAATCCGCATTTCCCCCCATAGGCGAAACAGGCGCAACCAATTGATCTCTAGAGCGGCAATTTTCCTTTATTACTTGTAGCGCTTTTTCCACCCTGATGTCTTCAATCCCAATCATAAATGTAGTGTTTCCCGACTTTAAAAATCCTCCGGTTGATGCGAGTTTCGTTGCACGAATGTTATTTTTCATTAGTGCCTGTGAAAGACGATTGCTATCTTGATCCTGGACGATTGCTACGATTAATTTCATAATATCCCCCTTGTGTTTTTTCCGACTTCTTCTTCCTATATTATAACAGGTATTCCTTCTCCTTACATGACTAATCAAATTGGAAAATTTAAGTTATTTTTTCAAAAATAATGCTATGTTAATGTTCCTTGTTGATTTTGACACTATGTTGATTGGAGCGGAAGGCGTGAGACTCCCAGACCCGCCCGCGGAAAGTGAATGCCTGGAGAGGAAATCAATTGGCAAGTTTAAAAGAGCTAAAATAAAAAAGCCTTTAAAAGGCTCATTTAAAAAACTATTTTCTCCATTTGCTAACTGCGGCTTTGATTTCTTCCGAAGCATTTTGAAATACCTCTTCAAGTGGAGCTGAAGCATCAATGCTTTTAAATCTTTCTGAAAAACGCTCCATTAATAAATAATAGCCTTCCCGTACCTTGCAATGGAATTCAATCGTTTCCATATCTAGGCGATTTATTTCTCTTCCTTTATGATTGCTTATTCGTTTTAATCCTTCTTCCGGGTCTATATCAAAATAAAGAGTCAATTGAGGCATCATATGCCCTATCGCAAATTGATTAATATTATATACTTCTTCAATCCCTAAGCCCCTAGCATGCCCCTGGTAAGCAAGGGAACTATCAATAAAGCGGTCACAGAGGACAATCTTTCCTTCCTCCAAAGCTGGCTTTACTTTTTCAACTAAATGTTGCCGTCTGGCAGCCGCATATAGTAAAGCCTCTGTTCGTGCATCCATAGCCGTATTGGCTGGATTAAGAATAATGGTTCTGATTTGCTCAGCAATTTCAATTCCACCAGGCTCTCTCGTAAGCATAACCGAGATACCCTCTTCCGCCAACTGATCGGCTAGCATTTTAATAATCGTTGATTTCCCGGCTCCCTCAGGCCCTTCAATCGTAATAAATATCCCATCTTCCATACAATTAAAACCTCCAAAATCGTCTATCTTCCAATTCGTCGAAGCCTATCATTCAGTAATTACAAAAATGTTTATTCTCTTTTGCTCAAGATGTGTCCCGCCTTGGAATCTTGCTCCATGGTCGCTTAATTCCTTCAGTTGTTCAATCATTTCCCAAGTTATTTTTTCCCCTTTTAACATCAGTGGAATACCTGGAGGATAAGGAATAATCGTTTCACCGGCGACGTTGCCCACTGCATCCTCAAAGGAAACGTCCCTTATTTTCAACTCTTTCATATTATTAAACGAAATAGCCAATTCTGAAATTCCCTTTCTGCTATGCTGAATGGGTTCCATTGTGCTTGTCCCTTTAAAACCCTCTAGCGCATTCTGAATTTTTTTTACCGTCTCTTCAAACGGATACACCTGCTCTTCTTTTAATAA
>JAUZPT010000030.1 GCA_030705745.1 Bacillota bacterium
AGCAGACGGTCTTTAGTGAAAAAAACTCTGTTGATTGGAGCGGAAGGCGCGAAGACTCCTGCGGGAGTACGGGTCAGGGGAGATCCCGCAGGAGCGAAGCGCCGAGGAAGCTCCCCGGCACGCCCGCGGAAAGCGAAGCGCTTGGAGCGCAAATCAACAGACCTGTTTAATGAGGTAATTTCTAATAACATCAGAACATATTAACTCGGTGATTTGATAAAGAAAATAAAAGGCTGTCGAATGTTTTTCGACAGCCTGAGGAACCCTTTTTCCGGGTTCCTTTTCACTTGGATTAAATTTTAATCGTGAGTTCTCCGCACTGCTTTTCGATTTCTGTTTCAAATAGCTCCTGAAGCCTTTTTGTTAACGTTCCCGGGATACCTTCGTTGACAGCCTTCCCGTTCACTTCGACAATTGGCATAATCTCAGCAGTTGTACTAGTTAAGAGAATCTCGTCAGCCTGGCTGATTTCATCGATTGTAAAGCTCCGCTCCTCAAATGGGATTTGAGCCGCTATGCAAATTTCCTGCAATTTTCTTTTCGTGATGCCATTCAAAATTAAATTATCTGCAGGATGTGTAATGATTTTACCTTCCTTAATCATCAAAATATTGGAGGAGCTTCCTTCGGTGACTGTTTGGCCACGATGCTGGATCGCTTCAAAGCATCCCGCTTCCACAGCCTCCTGCTTTGCCAGCAAATTCCCAAGCAAATTCAAACTTTTTATATCACAGCGAAGCCAGCGGATATCTTCGATCAACATCGCTTTGACCCCGGATTTCATATTTTCAACAGGCCTTGCAACTTCCTTTGTGTAAGCAACGATGTTCGTTGGCACCCCTGGTGAAGGGAATGCATGGTTACGAGGAGATGTTCCCCTTGTTATTTGCAAATAAACAGTGCCCAAAACCACGTTGTTTTTTTCAATTAATTGATTTAAAAAAGCGCTTATTTCTTCAATTGTAAAATTAAGTTTTATTCCTATGGCTTCAGCGCTTTTTCTAAAACGGGCCAAATGTTCCTCTGATGTAAACATACTGCCATTGTACACCCGAATGACCTCATAAACGCCATCCCCAAACTGATAGCCTCGGTCTTCGACATCGATTTTCGCATCCGATCGCTCGATGATTTCTCCATTCAGTAAGACAAATTCCATTCGAACCTCTCCCCAATCTTATTTTCCGGCCAACTCGTAAATGGCCTGCGCATAAATGGCTGTTGCTCTGAGCATATCTTCTATATGAATATATTCATCCTTTTGATGAGCGATATCCGGACGTCCAGGAAATAAAAGACCGAATGCCACTCCAGACTTAAGTGAGCGGGCATATGTACCGCCGCCTATCGCGATCAATTCCGCTACTTCGCCTGTTTGCTCCTCGTAAACTCTTTTTAGTGTCTGAATGAGGAAGTCGCTTTCATCGACGAAATGAGGCTTCGAATCGGTGAAATTTTCTAAATGAAAATTTTCTTCCTGAAGCAGCGTTTCTAATTTTTCTTTCGTCTCTTCCATTTTGTTAGTAACAGGGTAGCGAAGGTTCAATCCGATCCTTCCGCCTTCCTGCTTGGAATAAAAGAGCTTGCCAGCGTTGATCGTCAAATCACCCGTAACTTCATCCGCATAGGCGACGCCGAGCTTCACACCTCTTGAATCCTGGAAAAAATAGCGAGAAACAAATTGGAAATAGGCCGTTGCATTCGTATCGGTTGTTAATTGCGATAAAAATTCTGCCAAATACAAACCGGCATTTTTTCCGTTGTTCGGTTCCATGCCATGTGCGGAAACGCCCTTCACTTCCAAAATCAATACACCATTGTCGACATGACAGCTTTTTTCAAGCTCAGTTTGCTTAAAGAAATCTTCAAAACGCTGAATGACCTCGTTTTGTTCTTGATGGATAATGAGCGAGGCTGTCGCAAAATCAGGAACCATATTGTATCTTCTTCCTGATACAAACTGGAGAACTTCAATCTTCGTTTCATCGTCCACATTGGTTTGTTTATCCTGGACAAAATCGAAGTCAGAAATTCCTTTTTCCGCATTGATAATAGGGAAATCAGCATCTGGAGCAAAACCCAAGGAAGGCATTTCCTCATGTTCAAAATAATGATCCACACATCTCCAGTTGCTTTCTTCATCCGTCCCGATAATCATACGAACACGTTTATTTAAAGGCAGTCCCAATTCTTTTACGATTTTCATCGCATAATATGCCGCCATCGTCGGGCCTTTATCGTCAAGCGCTCCACGCGCAAAAATTTTTCCATCACGGATTTCCGCAGCAAACGGCTCGCTTGACCAACCGTCACCTTCAGGTACGACATCCACATGGCAGAGGATGCCAAGCAGCTCGTCTCCTTCACCAAATTCAAGATGACCTGCCAAATTGCCAACATTTTTCGGTGTAAAACCATCTTTTCCACCAAGTTCAAGCATAAAATCCAGTGCCTCTTTTACACCTTGTCCAAGCGGTGCATCGGGAAGGGCATTTGCTTCATCCAGCACGCTTTTTATATGTAATAGTTTTTGTGTGTCCTGTATTAGTGCATCTTTTCTTTTTTCAACTTCATTCATCCAATTAATCTGTGTCAATGATAATCCTCCTTAAATAACACTTTCCATCATAAAGACCAATACCCTCATTTAGCATGGAAGCAACCGTCTTGAAACTATCTTACCAATTTTCTTTTAAAAAACGAAATCATTTTAACCGCGCAGTAAAGTATTAAAATCCAAACTGTCCAGGGATAAAAAATCACTAATTTTAAATATAATTAACAAAAAATTCTAATAATTAATCATATTCCAGCACACTTCCCCCATAATATAAGGTAAATGGCAATTCACAGGAGGGATTTCCGAACAATCCAATGTGTAATTGGTGTAAATATTTTGTAAAATCGTTTATATGAGTAGCAATGTTCAGAAAATAGAGGTAAAATAAAATTAGATGGATGACATCTGAAGATATTTTTACCATCATCCATAAAAGGAGTTGTCTGCGGAAAAGAAATTACATACAAAAGACTCTTTCTTCATTGAAGCTGTCGTTAGAAGAAATTTGCCATAGGTTTGAAAAAAGGATAGGGAGTGGTTTTTTGAAACCTTCGACTAACCGGATGTTAAACCGTATCAAATGCATCTACATGTTTATTTGTAAGCATGGAATTGTTTCGACACAGGAGCTTGTAGAGGAATTCAGCAGTACGCCTCGCACGATTCAAAGAGATCTAAATGTCCTTTCGTATAACGGCCTTGTCATTAGCCCAAGCCGAGGAAAATGGACGATTACGCAGAAAAAAGTAAAAATGACGTCTTAAAAATAAATGTAAAAAATCGCCCTGTTGGGGGCGATTTTTTTATTTGCTGCCATCACTTTTTAACATTTCGATTTCTTCTTCAGTCAATTCTCGATATTCGCCAAGCTCTAATGATTCATCCAGTGCGAGTGGGCCCATCGATAGTCTTTTTAAATAAACAACCCTTTTGCCGACGGCTTCAAACATTCTTTTCACTTGATGAAATTTGCCTTCAGTGATTGTCAGCTCGATATCCGACATCAATCCAGATTTTAAAATCGTCAGCTGACCCGGCTTTGTGAAATAGCCATCGTCAAGCGTGACACCCTCCTGAAAAGCTTCCACATCTTCTTCTGTCACTTCGCCTTCGATGACCGCAAAATATGTTTTTGGCACATGCTTTTTCGGTGACAGCAAGCGATGCGATAGCTGGCCGTCATTTGTGATCAAAAGTAGTCCTTCTGTGTCCTTATCGAGCCTACCGACTGGAAAAGGACTATATACCTGGTCATTGAGCTCCAAAAGATCAATGACTGTTTTATCCCTGCTGTCTTCGGTTGCGGACAGAACTCCCGGCGGTTTGTTCATCATCAAATAAATAAATTCTTTGTATTCCACATGTTCTCCGTTCAGCGTCACGTGTTGAGTTGCTGGATCTACATGCGCCTTCGCATCTTTAATGACGGCATCATCTACTTTCACCGCACCGGACTTAAGTAACTGCTTTACCTCTTTGCGGCTGCCGAATCCGAGGTTTGCCAGTAATTTATCAATTCTCAAAAATAACTCTCCTTTTAATTATAACTTTTCACAGGCAATCGCAATTTTTTCATGATTCGGTCGACTTTGTCGCCGAATAGTCGATACACGAGTCGGGTTTTCAATCCGAGGTATAAATATAGGACTCCACCTACGCTCGCGCTAATCAGGATGATGAGCAGAGACTGGGATTTTGAAGCCGGTGACAGGAACATGAGCAGTACTCGATATACGCTTTCTGTGCCTGCCCACATGATGGCTGCAATCGCCAAGATCAACAAACATCTCCGGAACACGAGCCGGAAAGAATAGCTTGAATATTTTTTGATGACAATTAGATTAATAATGATTGCCGCTGTATAACCCAACGCAGTCGCCAGTACCGCTCCCCTTGTTTCGAACAGTCGGATGAGCGGAATATTCAGCGCAAATTTTAACAGCAAGCCAACGAGAAGACTCAGTGTCGTAAAGCGCTGCTCATTGATTCCCTGCAGTATCGCAGCCGTGACGGAATAAAGAGAAAAGAGTATGGCTACGGGTGCATAGGCGCCCAACACTTGTGTCCCTAACACATCATGTTCATAAAACACCGTGTACACCGGCTCTGCCAGAATCGACAAGCCGATCGCTGCCGGGAGCGTTAAATAAAGCATGACTTGAAACGTCTGGTTTAATTGACGGAACATGCTTTTGCGATTGTTTTCGACAAAGGCCTTCGTTACACTCGGTACGAGCGTCAATGAAAAAGCGGTCGCAAGTGAAACCGGGATAATGACTATTTTGTGAGATTCAAAATTTAAAATACCGAAGGCTGCATCGGCAACGGCCTTGCTCCAAATTCCTGTCATTGCCCGATTAAAGGTAATTTGGTCGATAAATTGGAACAATGGATTAGCAATTCCCACAAAAACAAACGGGGCGGCATAAATAAAGATTTCTTTATAAATTTCCTTCAGAGAAATATTCAATGTCCCTTTATCCTGTTTTAAAAGCTCGTCCAAATACGGCTTTCTCTTATACCAATACCAAAATAAAACGACCAGACCGCCAATCGCTCCGGTGAATGCCGCAAAGGTGGCCACACTGACTGCCGTAACCATCGAGCCGTTCATATATTTAAGGACAACGTATGCTCCGGCCAACGTAAATACGATACGCGCAATTTGTTCGACAACCTGCGAAATTGCCGAAGGACCCATGGATTGGTGTCCCTGAAAGTATCCACGGATCAAGCTCATAAACGGAACGACAATAAGGGCGAAGCTGACTGCGCGCATGACGGTTGTAACATCCGCCAACTGGCCTTTTCCATCACTCATTAGCGCAAGCATCGGAGCCGCAAGATACATCGCTAAAAAGGCAAGAATGCCTGTTGAAAGCATGATAAGGAGACCGGATTTGAATAGTTTTCTGCCGACCGCATATTCACCGAGCGCATTATATTTGGAAATGAATTTCGAAACGGCGAGCGGCACACCGGCTGTTGCAATGCTGATAAAAATCGTATAAGGCACATACCCATACGAATAGAGCTGCGTTCCCTGCTTGCCGACAATTTGATAAAATGGAATAACATAAATTAGTCCGATTACTTTCGATATTATAGTTCCCAAAGTTAAAATGAACGTACCTCTTAAAAGCTTTGACTGCATATAATCCCATCCTACGTTGATTTCTACACGAAAATTTGCATACTAGTTGTAGTTTACTCCTCTTTTCCCTGCCGCGCTACTCACAATCCTGAATTTTTGAAAAATCCTTTCATAGCATCGTTTCCTTTCCACCAGGACAGGAAATGATTATAATAGACAAATAAATTGAATGAGATAAAGTTGGTGCAATTATGAAATATGATGTCGTTGTAATTGGCGGTGGCCCTTCTGGATTAATGGCGGCAATTGCCGCAGGCGAAAAGGGTGCGTCCGTCTTATTAGTTGATAAAGGCGAAAAACTTGGCCGAAAGCTTGCCATCTCTGGAGGTGGACGGTGCAATGTCACCAATCGCCTGCCAGTTGAGGAAATCATTAAGCATCTGCCCGGAAACGGCAAATTTTTATACAGTGCTTTCTCAATCTTCAGCAATGAAGATATCATCAAATTTTTCGAAAAGCTAGGAATCGAACTGAAGGAAGAAGATCACGGCCGGATGTTTCCCGTTTCGGACAAAGCCCAATCCGTCGTCGATGCCCTGCTTAACAGGCTTGAGAATTTGAAAATTCGCGTGTTCAAAAATGCTCCTGTCGACAAGGTTGTTTATGAACAAGGAAAGACAGCGGCAGTTTTATTAAAAGATGGCAATACGATTGAGACGAGTTCGGTTGTTATCGCTGCAGGAGGGAAATCGGTTCCCCATACCGGATCCACCGGAGATGGCTATGCCTGGGCAAAAAAAGCTGGGCATACAATTACGGAATTGTTTCCAACTGAGGTTCCCGTCACATCCAATGAACCGTTTATTAAAAATTCTACTTTGCAAGGATTATCGATGCGCGACATCAATCTCAGTGTTTTGAATCCAAAAGGAAAGCCTCTGATCACGCATCGGATGGATATGATTTTTACGCATTTCGGGATCAGCGGTCCTGCGGTATTGCGCTGCAGCCAATTCGTCGTCAAAGCGCTGAAAAAATGGAATCTTAACGAAGTGACCATGGCTCTTGATGCTCTCCCGGATAAAACCGAAGAATCCCTTTTTCAGGAAATTAGTAAACTGATAAAAACCGAGCCGAAAAAAAGCATTAAAAACAGTTTAAAAGGCATCGTCCCTGAACGGTATCTCCTCTTCCTTTTCGATCAAATCGGCATTGACCCTGCTGCTCAGGGGGGAACGCTTGCAAATGAAAAACTGCGCGCCTTCTCCAAAAGCTGCAAGCAATTTACCTTTTTGGTGAATGGAACACTGCCACTTGAAAAAGCGTTTGTGACAGGTGGCGGTGTCTCGATTAAAGAAGTCGAGCCGCAAACAATGGGCTCCAAATTAATGAACGGTCTTTATTTTTGCGGCGAAATTCTTGATATTCACGGATACACGGGCGGCTACAATATTACCGCAGCGTTTGTGACCGGCCGTCTCGCAGGGACAAATGCCGCCAAATTTGCCCTGAATCGGTAAATGAACCATTCGGAAAATAACACAGGTCCTGACTTGCACTAGTCAGGACCTGTAAATAATCATTGCCGTAAAGCAGTATATCTGATTTTCCTCCTCTTCCTCCGGCATGGCTGCCACATTGAACTTAATATCGACGAGTTTTTTCTCGTCTAATTTTTTTAGAAATCGATTCATGTCCGACTCCAAATCCTTCTCATGCTCCTGGTCAAACAGCTTCACTTGAATCATATCTCTCTCCCTTTCCCTTTTTTCTATCATTTTAGCCATGTTTTTCAATTTTTAAAAAGAAGATTCACGATAAAAATTATTGGCTGAAAAATTGGGTATATAAGAAGAAAAGGATAGAGTTAAGCAAGGACATTCCGCTAATCATCGCAGAAAGAGGGGAAACAATGAGAGATTTTATCGAATTAATGAAAAGAGGAAATAAATCAGCTTTTTTGGCGGCCATCGTCAACGCAGCCGTTGCCATCATTAAAGGATCTGCCTTCTTCGTAACTGGAAATGTCGCCATGTTTGCGGAGACGATGCATAGCCTTGGCGATACCGCCAATCAATTGTTCGTGTTTATCGGATCTGCCTTAAGTAAAAAAATGCCTACAGACCGTTTTCCAAACGGTTTCGGAAGACTCGTCAACCTCGTTTTGCTTGGCGCTGTATTGATCGTCGGAATCATGTCGTTTGAAACCATAAAAGAAGGCTATCATCATATTATCCATCCAACTTCATCTCACGGATATCTTTTAAACATCGCTGTACTGGCATGCGCTACGATGCTCGAATCGTTCGTTCTGTTCAGAGCGATGAAGGAAATTCTTCATGAGTGCAAACTTGAAGCAAAGGGCTTTGATATTTTTCTAAAAAGCTTTGCCCATTTGGGATATGCAAAACCCGCAACGAAACTCGTATTCATGGAAGATATGGTCGCCACCGGTGGAGGTTTGCTTGCCATTCTCGCTGTTACGATCGCCCACTTCACTCCGTTTCACCAGGCAGAAGGAATCGCATCGGTCCTAATCGGTGTTTTAATGTTTTTCGTCGTCGGAAAAGTGTTCTTAGACAATGCAGCAGGGGTCCTTGGCGTTTCGGACGAACAAATGGAAGAAAAAATCGGAAACTTAATTATTGCCGATCCAGATGTGAAAGACATTCAGCAGATTTTTGTCATTAAAGAAGGAGAAGCCGTGCACGTCGAAGTGGAAATTGAGATTGATCCTTCCTTAACAGTTGCAGCTGCTGATGACATTAAAGATCGGCTTGAAAAGAAAATTTTTGAACAAAAAGGCGTTGCAGATGTCATCATTGAATTTGACGAAGATGATGGAGTTTTAAATTGGCACAAAGAACGGGAAAATCAAATCTAAAACGAATAAAAGGAGGCCGGGCTCTTGACCGGTCTCCTTCTTGGTTTTTCCGTTACTTTGTTTCTCCTGCCCATTCAAGCATGCCGCCGGACATATTGCGGACTTTATATCCCTGATCCTAAAGATAATGGCATACATTCTCACTGCGTCTGCTAGAGCGGCAAATAAAAATGTATTCTTTGTTTTTGTCAAACTGATCAAGATTGGCAGGTATATCACCCATACGGATATGCTTTGCGCCTGGAATCATGCCTTGTGCCACTTCATCATCCTCACGCACATCCACAAGCTCAAGAACCTCGCCAGCTTTCAGCTTTTCTTCCAATTCTGCTGTTGTAATCGTTGCGATTCTTTCCATTCATTATCAACCTTTCTGAGAAAGCACCCGCCATTGCTTCATAGTGGATGCTTTTTATTATTTTCACTTTTTACGTAGCTGTTTCGCGTTTTTAATTGGCGACAATATTGACAAGCTTGCCAGGAACCGCGATTACTTTCCGAATCGTCTTTCCTTCAATTTGCTGTTTTACTTGATCATTTTCGCGAGCAAATTGTTCCAAGTCCTCTTTTGTCGCATCGGTTGGAACCATAAGCTTTGTCTTCATCTTGCCATTCACCTGAATGACAATTTCGACCTCAGCATCCACCAATTTGGCTTCGTCGTAGGCAGGCCATGCCGCGTAGGAAATTGTTTCACTGTGGCCAAGCTTTTCCCAAAGCTCCTCTGCAACGTGCGGGCAAACCGGCGCGAGCAATTTTACAAAGCCCTTTATATACTCTATCGGAAGATCCGTCGCTTTATACGCTTCATTGATGAAAACCATCATTTGCGAAATGGCGGTATTAAAACGCAAGCCTTCATAGTCTTCCGTAACTTTTTTGACGGTTTGATGGTAAACCTTTTCTAGGCCTGAAACATCTGCGCCCTCAGAGATTTTTGCACTTAATGTGCCGTCTTCTTCAACAAACAAGCGCCAAATCCGATCAAGGAAACGGCGTGAACCGTCAAGTCCATTCGTCGACCAGGCAATGGATGCATCCAATGGTCCCATGAACATTTCATATAGACGAAGTGTATCCGCACCATGGCTTTCGACGATTTCATCAGGATTGACGACATTGCCTTTTGACTTGCTCATTTTTTCATTGTTTTCGCCTAATATCATACCTTGGTTGAAAAGCTTTTGAAACGGCTCTTTCGTAGGAACCACGCCAAGATCGTATAAAAATTTATGCCAGAAGCGCGCATACAATAAATGAAGAACTGCATGTTCTGCTCCGCCAATATAAATATCAACAGGAAGCCATTTCTTTAATTTCTCCGGATCTGCAAGAACTTCATCGTTAGTTGGATCGATGTAACGTAAATAGTACCAGCAGCTTCCTCCCCATTGTGGCATTGTATTCGTTTCGCGTCGCCCTTTTTTACCTGTAACCGGATCAGTCACATTGACCCATTCTTCAATCAGTGCCAATGGTGATTCCCCGGTACCGGAAGGCTTGATTTCTGTCGTCTTAGGCAAAATTAACGGAAGCTCATTTTCTGGTACAGCTGTAGATGTACCGTCTTCCCAATGAATGACAGGAATCGGTTCACCCCAATAGCGTTGGCGGCTGAATAGCCAATCACGAAGGCGGTACGTCACTTTCTTGGTGCCGATCGCTTTCTCTTCAAGCCAAGTAATCATGGTGCGAATCGCTTCTTCTTTTTGTAAGCCATTTAAAAACGCAGAGTTTATATGCTCCCCGTCTCCAGTATAAGGTTCTTTCTCGATGTTTCCACCTGCAACGACTTCCACAATCGGAAGCTTAAATTCCTTTGCGAATTCATAATCGCGTTCGTCATGGGCAGGTACAGCCATGATCGCTCCGGTTCCATAACTCACAAGAACATAATCCGCGATCCAGATCGGCATTTTTTCACCGTTCGCCGGATTGATCGCATACGCTCCTGTAAAAACACCCGTCTTTTCTTTTGCAAGGTCTGTACGTTCCAAATCGCTTTTCATTTTTACTTTATCCAAATATGCTTCAACGGCTGCCTGCTGTTCATTTGTGGTAATTTTACCAACCAAGGAGTGTTCAGGCGCAAGCACTGCATACGTTGCCCCAAACAGCGTATCAGGACGCGTAGTAAAAACAGTGAAGCTTTCGTTTTTCCCATCGATGGCAAATGTTACTTCGGCGCCCTCAGAGCGGCCGATCCAGTTTCGCTGCATATCCTTCAAGCTTTCAGGCCAATCCAAATCTTCAAGGTCTTCAAGCAAGCGGTCTGCGTATTCGGTAATTCTGAGCACCCATTGCCTCATCGGCCGGCGCTCTACCGGATGCCCGCCTCGCTCACTTTTGCCGTCAATAATTTCTTCATTCGCTAAAACGGTTCCGAGTGCGGGGCACCAGTTTACTGCCACTTCATCAACATATGCCAAGCCTTTTTCGTAAAGCTTCAGGAAAATCCATTGTGTCCACTTATAATATTCCGGATCGGTCGTGCTGATTTCACGATCCCAGTCATACGAAAAGCCAAGCGATTTAATTTGACGGCGGAACGTATCGATATTTTTCTTCGTGAAATCCGCCGGATCGTTTCCTGTATCCAAGGCATACTGCTCAGCTGGCAATCCAAAAGCGTCCCAGCCCATTGGATGAAGCACATCAAATCCCTGCATTCTTTTTAAACGGGATAAAATATCTGTCGCCGTATAGCCTTCCGGATGGCCTACGTGCAGCCCTGCTCCTGATGGGTACGGAAACATATCAAGCGCATAAAATTTATCTTTCCCTTTTTCTTCAGTTGTTTTAAACGTCTTGTTTTCTTCCCAAAGTTTTTGCCATTTTTTTTCGATTTTTTGATGTGAAAAACTCATCGTTCCATTCCTCCCATACTTCAACTAAAACACAAAAATCCCCTCATCCCAAAATAGGGACGAGAGGATTGAGATCTTCCCGCGGTACCACCCACATTAGTGTTATAAACACTCGCTTCATTCATCCTTAACGCGGAAAACGGCAAACATTACTTGTTTTTCGTGTTTGCAACTCAAAGGCGAGTTCATGATGTACCCTGTTGGCTTTCACCAGCCGCCAACTCTCTAAAATGGGCCCCGATCATTACTACTCCTTATCACGGTTCGTAACCTATTCATTTTGCTTAGTGCTATTTTATATAAATTTCCAAGAAGATGCAAGGGGCAATGAAAAATAGGCTAGTAAAGCTGAAAAGGCGATTTTTCTAATCACATTTCTACAACAGCTTCGGTTGAACAACTAACAAGAAATGCTATCCACAGCTGCTTCCTTCTTCAACTTTATTTTCCGATCATAAATAACGGTCGTAAAAATAGCAACGAAAAACAGAGCGAACAACACATTGTACAGCATTCGCATTCCGTATAAATCCACGAGCATTCCTCCAAGAAGAGGACCAATCATTCTTCCTCCAGTTGCCGTGCTGTTGACAATGCCCTGGTAAAAACCTTCCCGCCCTTTTGGCGCAAGATCGCTCGCAACCGTCGGAACAGCAGGCCAAATCAGCATTTCTCCAAAGGTAAGAATGACCATTCCAGCAACAAAGGCTGAAAAATTGACCGCTTTTGCAGCTACAATGAATGAAACGATAAAGATGATCATTCCAATAATCATCTGTGCCTTCAAGGTTCCTGTGAATTTTTTCAAAAATAGATTTAATAATGGCTGGCCGATTACAATTAGCGCGCCATTAATGGCCCATAGTAAACTGTATTGCTTTAATGGTATGTGGATCTGTTGCGTATAAGAGGCAATTGTAGTTTGCCATTGTACATATGCTACCCAGCATAATAAATAACCGGCACAAAGTATAAGCAGCGCGTATAGCCGTTTTCGGTTTTTGACGGTTGAAGATTCGTTTATGTTCGAAGGTTTAATCGCTGTATGTTCGGCAATATCTTTGTAACCGAAGATTGCGATCAGTAAAAAGATGACGTACATGACCGTGTTCGCGAGAAAAATGAGCTGAAATGAGTAGTCCGCCACAATTCCACCAAGGGCAGCACCCACGGCAACACCAAGGTTTTGCGCGACATAAATTGCGTTAAAGGCTTTTCGGCCACCTTCCTTCCAGACTGAACCGGCAAATGCATACATGGATGGAAAAACGATTCCCGATCCAAAGCCTATCACCGTTAAAAAGACGACATATTCGGGCCACCCATGCCATATTGTGAGGCACACTAATGCAAACAAGGTAATTCCAATTCCAAGAAGAATTGATTTGTACCCTCCGATTTTATCAAAAAGATTACCGCCGAAGAGATTTCCGGCAACGCTTGCTGCTGAGTTCAGCATAAGGACCACTCCGGCAGCCATTAATGATTTCCCCAAGTGGTTATGGATATATATAGTGTTCAACGGCCATAAAAAAGAGGAGCCGGTTACGTTCACAGCCATACCGATGATTAAAAGCCATAGAGCACGTGGCATATTCTTCGCTCCTTTTGCCTCTTTCCTGCAAGGTTATGGGCAGGATGGGCAGATTTCAACGTGTTATTAATTGTGTGAGCATGGTAGAGACTGCATTCTGCATACAGTGTTTTCAGATAACATTTTCAGATACCCACGTAATTCTAGACCTTTTTATTGTCCTGTGCAATCCTTTTTTCCAACCTTTATTTTTTTAACATCACAGTAAAAAACCCGATCATGGAATCGGGTTTTTTTGCAATGATTACGAACTATCATCGATTTATGAAGACTGCTCCGGTTCTTGATGGAATTTTGACTTTACCGGCTGGCCACCGGTTTTTTCGTATGCTTTCTTGGAGCGCGGGACTACATCTATTTCCCTCGCAAATTCGGCATCGGCATTATTGATGCCATCACGCGTTTTTTGTTCCGGGTTGTTCTGTTTCGAACGTTTTTTCATCGATTGGCCCTCCTTGGAATGTTAATGTCCTTCAAGAATCATATTATTTTGAACTTGTTGAAGTTGGAGCCTCATGCGATGAAGCTGTTCACGCTGCTGGGCATTTGCACTGTGCGCCAGATCGCATAGCTCATTATACGTACTCTCCAATCCCTGCAAGGCGCTTGTATAATTTTCATTATTGTATTGCTCCTGGAGGCTGCTTTGCTTGAATTGTTCCTGGGCATATCGAATCGTATCCTCGCATTTTTGGAGGAACTCTTCCATAGACTGACGAGTAGCCATCTAAAAACCCCCTTCATTTTTATCAAAAAACATAATAAGTATGAAGCACTTCGCTTCATACTTATTATGTTCACAAGTTTATTTCCTATCACACAATTTCATTTTACTAACCGATGCCACGCAAAGAATAGCAACTAGGTTCGAAACCCTTGAAAATACTGCCAATCAGTATAAAAGCAATTTCAGTTGGATTACTTTGCTTCTTCGTGTTAAAATTCACTTTATCCGCCTGAACGGATTACAAGTTTTTTATGCGTCTATTTTTCAAAAAATAGTTTTCGCAAAAGGAGGTATCTGAATGCTTCAGACGAACCCTTTTCCATATGCAGCTGACGATAAACGATATCATACATGGAATTACCATTTGCGGCAGGAATTCGGACATAAAGTGTTTAAAGTGGCACTTGATGGTGGATTCGATTGCCCAAACAGGGATGGCACTGTCGCCCATGGCGGGTGTACATTCTGCAGTGCTGCCGGCTCTGGCGATTTCGCCGGGGACAGAGCCGATGACCTTGAGGTACAGTTTCGTGAAATTAAAGAAAAAATGCATACGAAATGGAAAGACGGCAAATACATGGCCTATTTTCAGGCTTATACGAATACGCATGCTCCCGTCGACGTGCTTCGAGAAAAATTCGAAGCAGTGTTAAAGCAAGAAGGAGTGGTAGGCTTATCGATTGCCACACGCCCTGATTGCCTTCCGGACGATGTGGTAGAATATTTGGCTGAACTTAACCAACGCACATATTTATGGGTGGAGCTCGGCTTACAAACCGTCCACGAAAGAACCGCACTATTAATAAATCGGGCGCACGATTTCCAGTGCTATACAGAGGGAGTTGAAAAGCTCCGCAAACACGGAATCCGGATTTGCTCTCATATCATTAATGGATTACCACTTGAATCCAATGAAATGATGATGAAAACTGCTACCGAAGTAGCCAAACTGGACGTCCAGGGAATCAAAATCCATTTGCTTCATTTACTCAAAGGAACTCCGATGGTTAAACAATACGAAAAAGGCATGCTCGAATTTCTTTCATTTGAAAACTATGTGAGTCTGGTTTGCGACCAGTTGGAGATTTTGCCTCCGGAAATGATCGTCCACCGGATTACAGGTGATGGACCGATTGATTTAATGGTCGGGCCGATGTGGAGCGTCAACAAATGGGAAGTCCTGAATGCAATCGATGCAGAATTAAAGCGGAGAGACAGCTGGCAGGGGAAATTTTATCTCAACGAAAAAGAACAAAAGGCATAAGCGCCCTGTTTAGCCCCGACAAGCGCTGGAGGGCCTGGCGGTGAAGTCGTTCTTTGACTTCATCGTCAGGACCGAAG